>CAZFKW010000261.1:0-6043 GCA_964519795.1 uncultured Ramlibacter sp.
CCCGGCGAGAGCTGCGGCAATGGCTGCTGCAAGCGCCAGCATCCGGCCCCAGGGCAGTTCGTTCCAGCCAACCTGCCGCAGGGCCGCCACATCGAACGGCTGGCTGGCGGATGCCAGATGCTTGTGGAAGTCGAACAGCCAGCCACCTTCGCCAATACGGCCGGGCTGTATGACGAACGCCTGGCCCGCCTGCTCCAGTGTCACGCGAACCGGGCTCGCATCAGCCTGCATGGGCCATTCTTCAAGAGGAACCGTGCTGCGCACATCCACCAGCAGGCCGTAGCTGGCCGGCTCGGCGGCGAGCACCAGCCAGTAGCGGCCGGCCTTGAAGTCAAGCCCTGCCAGGGCCGGCCGTTTTGCCTGGCGCGATTCTGCTTCGGCTGCGCCGAGCATGGTGTCAGGCCAGGCGGCATCCCGGTCACGGCGCATGACGCCGATGAACTGCGGGTAGACCGACGACAGGCGCTGCTCGGGCGGTGAAGACTGTGCCGGATCGCCTGCAGCCTGCAGCAGTGCCAGCGTGGCGAGCACCGCGTCATGCTGCACCACGCGCTGGCTCATCAGCCGGTGCACGATGCGCGCGTCGGTCTCGAAGGCTTCGCGCATCTGCGCCAGCTCCAGACGGGCCAGGCCCACGCAGCCCAGGGTGGTGAGGACACACCACGCCAGGATCCAGGGGGCGTGGCGCCGGAGGGTTTGAGGCATGGGCGCATTCTGGCATGCTGGTGTGGGTCACAATAGCCGGATGAGTTTGCAAGCCCTGCGCCAGCTGACGCCACAGAAACTGCTGTGGGTGTCGGTGGTCGTGGCCGTGCTGACCATCACGCTCAAGACCGGGGCCTGGTACGTGACCGGTTCGGTCGGCCTGCTGTCCGACGCGCTGGAATCGCTGGTCAATCTGGGCAGTGCCCTTTTCGCGGTGGTGATGGTGACCATTGCCAGGCGCCCGGCGGACGATGACCACCCGTACGGCCACCACAAGGCAGAGTACTTTTCATCCGGCTTTGAAGGCGCGCTGATCATCGTGGCGGCAGGCGCGATCATCTGGACGGCGGTGCCGCGCCTCATCCACCCGCAACCCATCGAGCAGGTCGGCTGGGGGCTTGCCCTTTCGGTGGCGGGCTCGGCACTCAACGGCGGCCTGGCCTGGATCATGTTCGGCGCGGCCAGGGCGCACCGCTCGATTGCGCTGGAAGCCGATGCGCGGCACCTGGTGACCGATGTCTGGACTTCGGTGGGCGTGGTCGTGGGCATCGGCGCCGTGGCGCTGACCGGCTGGCTCTGGCTCGATGCGCTGATCGCCATGGCGGTGGGCGCCAATATCCTGCGCGAGGGTGTTCACCTGGTCTGGCGTTCGTCGCAGGGGCTGATGGACGAAGCGGTCGAACCCGAGGTGCAGGCCGAGATCAACAAGACGCTCGCGATCTTCAGCCACCACACGATCCGCTTCGACCATGTCACCACGCGCCGGGCCGGCCAGCGCCGCTTTGTGGACCTGCACATGCACATGCCCTCAAGCTGGTCGCTGGGCCGCGCGGCCGCACTGCGCACGAGCGTCGAGCAGGCGCTCATGAGCGCAGTGCCGGGCCTGCGGGCAACCATCCAGTTGCTGCCCAGCGATGTGGAAGCACATTTTGACGACGAGAAGGACCTGATTTGATCAGCGTCATCCAGCGCGTGAGCGAGGCCCGCGTGGTCATTGATGGCAACACCGTGGGCGAGATCGGCGCCGGGTTGCTGGTGCTCGTGTGCGCCGAACGCGGCGACACCGAAGCGCAGGCCGACAGGCTGCTGGCCAAAATCCTGAAGCTGCGGATCTTCCCGGACGCTGCGGGCAAGATGAACCTGTCGGTGCAGGACGTGGGCGGCGGCCTGCTGGTGGTGAGCCAGTTCACTCTGGCTGCAGATGCCACGGGCGGCAACCGGCCAAGCTTCACCCAGGCTGCCGCGCCGGACGAAGGGCGCAGGCTGTACGATTACTTCGTTTCCACGGCGCGTGAGGCGCATCCTGTCCTGCAGACCGGGCAGTTCGGCGCCGACATGAAGGTCCATCTTGTCAACGACGGGCCGGTGACGATTCCGCTCAGGCTGGTTTGAGCCTGCCGGGAGCAGGGCGCGCGGGGCAGGGTAAACCCGCAGAACCCCTAGGCGAGTTCACCTAGAAATAACCCGCCACTTCCCCCAGGCATGGGAATCATGCAAAATAGAACGACCGTTCTTTTTTGACCATCCCGTCTTACTGCCTGCAATCCCATGTCCGTTACCGAGCTATCTGTCAAAAAGCCCAGGGCCGCCGCCAGGGAAGCCGGGCGCGCGCTCCAGAAGGGCCAGCAGACCAAGGCCGCCATCATTGACGCCGCGCTGGGCCTGGCCACCCAGATCGGCCTGGAAGGCCTGTCCATCGGCGCGCTGGCGGAAGTCACGCAGATGAGCAAGTCCGGCGTGTTCGCCCACTTCGGCTCGCGCGAAGAGTTGCAGATTTCCGTCATCCGCGAGTACCACACGCGCTTTGAGGAAGAGGTGTTTTACCCCGCCATGCAGGCGCCGCGCGGCCTGCCGCGGCTGCGTGCCATGTTCGGCAACTGGATGAAGCGCACGTCCGCCGAAATTGACTCCGGCTGCCTGTACATCAGCGGTGCCGTCGAGTTTGACGACCGGCCCGGCCCGGTGCGTGACGCACTCGCCGGCTCGGTCAACACCTGGCTTGCGGCCATGTACCGTGCCGTGGTGCAGGCCAAGGAAGCCGGCCACCTGCGGGACGATGCTGACGAGCACCAGGTGTCGTTCGAGATCCATGGACTGATCCTGGCGCTGCACTACGAAGCGCGCTTCCTCAAGACGCCCGGCTCGATTGCCCGAGCCAACCAGGGCTTCGACAACATCCTCTCGCGCTACGGCAGTGCCGTGGCCGCACCCAGATCCACCCGAGTTTCCAAATCCAAGGACTAGAACCACCATGCCAACCTATACCCCCCCTTTGCGAGACATGCAGTTTGTGATGCATGAAGTGCTCGACGTCACCGGCGAACTCAAGCCCTGCCAACGCCATGCCGACATTGATGCCGACACCATCAATGCGGTGCTTGAGGAAGCCGGCAAGTTTGCATCTGAAGTCACCTTCCCGCTGAACATCAGCGGTGACGAAGAGGGCTGCACGCTCGACAAAACGACGCACGAAGTCACGCCGCCAAAAGGCTTCAAGGAAGCCTATGCGAAGTATGTCGAAGGCGGCTGGCCCGCAGTATCCTGCGACCCCGAATACGGCGGCCAGGGCCTGCCCTTCGTGGTCAACCAATGCCTGTACGAAATGCTCAACTCGGCCAACCAGGCCTGGACGATGTACCCTGGCCTCTCGCATGGCGCCTACGAGGCCCTGCATGCCCACGGCACGGAAGAACAGAAAAAGCTCTACCTGCCCAAGCTGACCAGCGGTGAATGGACGGGCACCATGTGCCTGACCGAGCCGCACTGCGGAACCGACCTGGGCCTGCTGCGCAGCAAGGCAGAACCGCAGCCTGATGGCACCTACCTGATCACCGGCAACAAGATCTTCATCAGCGCCGGCGAGCACAACATGACGCAGAACATCGTGCACCTCGTGCTGGCCCGCCTGCCCGATGCGCCGCAAGGCAGCAAGGGCATCAGCCTGTTCGTCGTGCCCAAGTTCAACGTCAAGGCCGACGGCTCTTTGGGTGACCGCAACCCCATCTACTGCTCGGGCCTGGAGCACAAGATGGGCATCCATGGCAATGCCACGGCGCAGATCGTCATGGAGAACGCCGTCGGCACGATGGTGGGCCAGCCGAACAAGGGCCTGGCTGCCATGTTCGTGATGATGAATGCTGCACGCCTGGGCGTGGGCAACCAGTCGCTGGGCCTGACCGAAGTGGCCTTCCAGAACGCCCTGGCCTATGCCAAGGACCGCATCCAGATGCGCTCGCTGTCCGGCGTGAAGGCCAAGGACAAGCCGGCCGACCCCATCATCGTGCACCCCGATGTGCGCAAGATGCTGCTCACGGCCAAGGCCTATGCCGAAGGCGGCCGCGCGCTGGCCATCTATTGCACCTTGTTGCTGGACAAGGAGCTGTATCACCCCGACGAGAAAGTGCGCAAGGACAGCGCGGAGATGGTGGCGTTACTCACGCCCATCGTGAAGGCCTTCCTGACCGACAACGGCCACGTTGCCACCAATGCCTGCATGCAGGTCTTCGGCGGCCACGGCTTCATCAAGGAATGGGGCATGGAGCAGTTTGTGCGCGATAACCGCATCAACATGATCTATGAAGGCACCAACACCATCCAGTCGCTGGACCTGCTGGGCCGCAAGGTGCTGGGCAACAACGGCGCCACGCTGCAGAAGTTCGGCAAGCTGATCGGCAAGCTGGTGGCCGAGGAAGGCGTCAACGAGAAGATGGCCGAGTTCATCAACCCGCTGGCCATGCTGGGCGACCAGATGACCAAGTTCACCACCGAGATCGGCTTCAAGGGTTTCCAGAACCCGGACGAAGTCGGTGCCGCTGCCGTGGACTACCTGCGGGTGGCCGGCCACCTGGTCTTCGGCTATTTCTGGGCCCGCATGGCGCAGGTTGCGCTGCGCGAGATTGCCAACGGAAATCCTGACCCGTTCTACAAGGGCAAATTGCAGACGGCGCGCTTTTACTTTGCCAAGCTGTTCCCGGAGACGGCGACGCTGATGCGCACTGCCCGCGGTGGCAGCAAGGTATTGATGGACACCGAAGAAGCGCTGGCTTGAGAATGACAGATCTGTCGATTCAACCCAAGGAGACCAACATGCTCAGGAAAATTCTCACCGCCGCCCTGCTCGTCACCACGGCATCCGCCTTCGCGCAGATGAGCCCGATAGGGACGTGGAACACCATCGATGACAAGTCGGGCGAGGTTCGCTCGGAGGTCGTGATCACGGAATCCGGCGGGCAGCTGAACGGCAAGCTGACCAAGCTCCTTCGCAAGGATGCCAAGCAGGACGCCGTCTGCACCGAGTGCAGCGACGACCGCAAGGGCAAGCCCATGCTCGGCCTTGAGATCATTCGCGGCGCCAAAAAGGCCGAGGGCAAGGACGTCTGGGAAGACGGCAAGATCCTTGACCCTGAAAACGGCCGCAACTATTCGCTCAAGCTCACGCCCATAGAAGGCGGCAAGAAGCTGGAAGTGCGCGGCTCCATCGGCCCCTTCGGCCGAACCCAGACCTGGGTACGTGCCCAGTAACGTTCAAAGAAAAGTCCATGTCCAGATTCCAAGTCAAGAAAGTCGCCGTGCTCGGCGCGGGCGTCATGGGTGCGCAGATCGCTGCGCACCTGGTCAACGTCAAGGTCCCGGTGGTGCTGTTCGACCTGCCTGCCAAAGAGGGTCCGAAGAACGGCATCGTCACCAGGGCCATCGAAGGCTTGAAGAAGCTCAAGCCTTCTCCGCTCGGGGTTGCTGACGATGCCGTCCTGATCCAGCAGGCCAACTATGAAGAGCACATGGAGCAGCTGCGTGACTGCGACCTGATCATCGAGGCCATCGCCGAGCGCATGGACTGGAAGCTCGACCTGTACAAAAAGATCGCACCCTTCGTCGCACCGCACGCCATCGTGGCGTCCAACACCTCGGGGCTCTCGATCACGAAACTCAGTGAGGCCCTGCCGGAAGAAATCAAGCCGCGCTTCTGCGGCATACACTTTTTCAACCCGCCGCGCTACATGTACCTGGTGGAGCTGATCAACACGCCCACGACGCAGCCGCAGATCCTGGATGACCTGGAAACCTTTGTCACAAGCGGCCTGGGCAAGGGCGTGGTGCGCGCGCATGACACACCCAACTTCATCGCCAACCGCATCGGCATCGCCGGCATGCTGGCGACCATGAAGGAGGTCGAGAACTTCGGCCTGACATACGACGTCGTGGACGACCTTACCGGCAAGAAGCTGGGCCGCGCCAGTTCGGGCACTTTCCGCACCGCTGACGTGGTGGGGCTGGACACGATGGCGCATGTCGTCAAGACGCTGCAGGACAACCTGGACGAGAAGTCCGACCCGTTCTA
>CAZFKW010000262.1:0-6033 GCA_964519795.1 uncultured Ramlibacter sp.
CCGACCAGGTCATCGTACGCGGCGTTCCTGTCCGGCATGTCATTGCCGAAGAGGTCGGCGGCGTCCAGATGCTCAAAGTCACGGTGGGTACGCGCAAGGACACCGATGCGCTTGCCCCATGGCGGGTGGGAAACAGCATCGGAAACAAGAACCTGAATATTTTCTATTTGAAGTTCATCGATGCCCAGCTGAGGTCAGAGGGGAGCACACCAGAAAGCCGGCCCCGATGGACGATGTCAAACATGGTCCGCAGGCAAGACATGAAAAGGAAGACATCGAACTCAAGAGCACGCCCTCGGTGGTCGCGCCCGGCGGGCTCGACATTGCCGGCAAAGTTCAGGCGCTGCCAGTCGCGATCAAGCCAATTGCGCCCCGGGCATTTGTCCTTATTCAAATGGGAAAGCATTTTGTCAGCGCGCAACTGTTGAGCGAACCCGGTGGTGACCGCCTTGGGCTGAAGGCCCTCATGCACCCCCTGCCTGAACCCCTTTTTGGCAAAGCGAAGCGTTCTCCCGAAGGGGAACATGTCTATTGGCCGCCTGATCTGGCCTCACCCCAGACATCGACCGGCACCATCATGACGCCAATTTCAACGACGGCTCTGGACTCCATCTGCGGCTCCCCAACCGTGTGGGTCAAGGATGTGCCTGCGACCTGGGTCGCCTTTGACCGCAAGGACAGCAGCTTCAGTGTCCTGGCCGCACGCGGCGCCTTTGACGGACACAAACCGCTGAGTGTTTCGCAAAAAGACGGAAAGGACCTGTGCCGCTTCGCCGCCGACACGGTTGAAGTGCGCGCCGAATTCCACACCCTGGACATCCCCGTTCTCGAGCCGCTCAAGCGGGGATCCATGGTATCCCCGGGCATCGCATCTCTCGACATCATGGCCCAGCTTGCCAGCGAGCCCGGGCAATTGCCCACGATTCTCGTGGCGAAAAAGGAAATCCCCTTCTGGAATGTTCCAGGCGTGACCCGCCACGTCCTCACAGGCGATGTCCATGCCTACTTCATTCCAGTCGAATGCCCCTCCCGCATCAGGCCTTTCACGTTCTATCCCGACCAGCCGGCCTTCAGCAAGTACCTGCCGGACCTGCTGGACGGCACCCGCATCACGATACAGGGGCTGGAGGTGAGCTGGAGCACCATCGACCCTTCAGACACCCTGTATCACGATTTTCACCTGAAGGTCACCATTCCCGTCCTGTTCAAGGATCAAGCCGGACATCTCGAACCCGGCAGCCTCGGGTTGGACAAGCTGCTGTGCGTGAAGATGACCTACTACCAGGCATTGCTGATGCCTGAAGGTGTGGCGGTGCCATTCGATGAGCCGCAGGACGCTCCCTACCGGTTCTTCGTTCGCCGCGACAAGTCCGATTTGAACATCCCCGCCTGGTCGATCGAATCCGGTCTGCGGCCAGGCGCTGCGCCGGATCCGTCGGGTCAAAGCAAGTGGCAAAGGGTCGAATCGCCCGCAATGATCCCGCCCCGCGCATCTGTCTTGATCACTCTGGGGCCGATCCAGTTTTTGGGGCAACTGCTGAGCGAACCCGGCGTCGGTCAGCTTTCCCTGAAAACTGCCAAACCACTTGCTGCAAATTGGTTCGGCCCGGCAGTCAAGGAGCAGGAAGGAGGTTATGTCCACCGGCCACGAGACTTGGGTTCTCCGGCACAGGCGGCCCAAACCTGCTTGAGGCCCGTTCCCCCCACGCAGTTGGCCTCGATACCCCGTTCGTCGACCGTGCAGGTCAAAGGCGTGCCTGCAGTTTGGGTAACCTTTGACGCCAGGAACAGGACATTCAGCGTTCTGGCTGGGCGCGGTGCTTTTGACGGGCTCAAGCCACTGGCCGTCACAAGCAGGGGGGAGAAGGAGGAGTTCCGCTTCGCCGCAGACGCCGCCCCGGTCATGGAGGTGGTCTACCACGTGACTATTGACACCCTTGCGTTGATGACGACGCGATCCCTGATAATGACCAAGGCAGGCCTCGCCCGGCTCGACAGCACGCCGGGCAGGGCGCCCACCGTTCTGTTGACGAAGCAGGACGTGCCGAGCTGGAATCGCCGTGGCATCAGCCGGCACGAGCACAATGGCGTTCATGCCTATTCCCTTCCCATGGCATCCCCCTCGCATGCCAGATCTTCCGGTTCCCTGGCCAACCCTCCCTCGTCAATTCTGCGTGAGTTGCCCGACGGGATTTGGGTAAACGTCCACTCGGTGACGCAGTGCTGGAGCGATACAGACCCCGGCGCGAGTCAATATCACGATTTCCACCGGGACGTCACCATTCCCACCCTGTTCAAGGACCAGGCCGGGCACCTCAAACCCGACAGCCTCGGGTGGGACAAGCTGATCTGCCTGCATATGTCGAGTGGAATGTTTGAGACGCTGGACCCGCGGGTGGCGGTGCGGCTGGACGAGCCGGAAAATGGAATTCACAGGGTCTTTATCCGCCGGGACAGGGTTAGCTTCACGGTTCCCGTGTGGACGATTGAAACGGCGGCACTGTCCACAGGCCTGGGCCTCACCGGCGCCCCCAATAAAGACGGCGTGCAATGGCGTCCAGCCAAGGCGGCTGACCTTCCCCACATGGCCTCTGTCGTGCATGCAGCAACGATGGGGCACTTCGATTCGATCCGTCTGGACGTCAGCCTGGGCGACTACGTGGAACTCAACAACCAGAAAGCCATCATGTTCCGCGCGGGCCACGAACAAGGCGACGAGGTCAGCGTGCTGCGAGGCATCTCGGGCGACCCGCTTCCCAATGACATCACAATGGCAGCTCAACGGTCCCGGGCAAAGGGCCGTTCCAGGCACGCCACGCAGCCCGTCAAGGCAAAAAACTTCAGCATCACGCTGATTCCACACCCGGAGAAGCACCGCCTTTATCTGATGACGGCTCTTTCGGTCAAGGCATCGCTTGGACGCCAGAAACTGGAAGTGGGAATTGAGAAGGGCCAAAGTGACCATCAGGAACTGCTGGAAGGCGAGCTTACGATCGAGACCTGCAAGCTTTCCGAGCTGTTCGTGAGCGGGCACAGGCAATTCCTCATGGTCGGCGCAGAAGCAGGCCAGCCCATCCTCCCCGCTGCCGCAGGACCCGGCGAAGCACCCGACGGCAAGGGCGCGCCGGTCACGGGTACCGCCTCCTCCGCAACCACGACGACCACGACAACCGCTCGTTCGCGCGCCACCGCCACTACCTCCTCGACTGGGCACAAAGGCCCATAGCTTTATTTGCCGACACCCGGATCGATGCGAGTCGGGCGGGCAATGTACACGGCCTGGCGCGTCATGCGTTCTCCGCATAACCACATTCGACTCCTCATTTTGAGGGATGCGCTGTAACAGTGCGAGCCTAGAATCATTCGCACATCAAAGCACTACAGGCTCTCGCATGACCAACCCCGCACTGGCTGACGTTCTGGCCTATTCCCGACAGCACAACGACCATTCCGGCCCTTCTGCCAAACGCATGGCGGACTTTGTGGCTGCCTACTACGAGGCGGCTGACCCCGATGAATTGCAGGCGCGCGGGCCCGCTGCGCTGTATGCCATGGCCAACGCGCATTGGCGCTTGCTGGATGCGCCGCGCGACCCGGGCACTGCGGGGATCCGGGTGTTCAATGCGACGCTGGCTGAGGACGGCTTTGTGTCTGACCACACCACCGTTCAGATCGTGCATGAAAACATGGCCTTTCTGGTGGATTCTGTGACGATGGCCATCAACCGCAGCGGGCGGACGGCGCACTGGATTGTTCACCCTTTGATGCAGGTGGTGCGTGGTGCGGGGGGGCGTGTGGAGTCGGTTGGGCGGTTGGCAGGGAATGCTGGATCCCGGATCGAGTCCGGGATGACAACATCCTCATCTGCGGCGCCCTCCTCTGCTGCGGCGGCACCTGCCGCAGCCTCAGAAGAATCCCTCATCATGGTCGAGTGCGACCGCATCGTGAGTGCTGCTGACCGCAATGCCCTGGCTGAAGAGCTGGCGCGCGTGCTGGGCGATGTGCGGGTATCCGTGCAGGACTGGCCGGCCATTCTTGAACGGCTGCGTGACGTGCGCGAGGCCTCGGCATCGGCGCCGCTGCCGCCGGCCGCGCGGCAGGAGGGCATTGACTTTTTGAGCTGGCTGGAAGACAGGCACTTCACTTTTCTCGGCGCGCGCGACTATGACCTCAAGCGTGATGGCGACACTGTCAGCCTCCTCGCCAAACCCGACTCTGGCCTGGGAATCCTGCGCGGCAAGCCGCAGACAGCCGAGGGGCAGCTGCCGCCAGAGGCAATCGCGCAGCTTTCGTCTGACGACCTGGTGGTGGTCACCAAAGCCATGACGCGTGCCACCGTGCACCGCCCTGCCTGGCTGGACTATGTCGGTGTGAAGCGCTATGACGCAGACGGCCAGGTAGTGGGCGAGACGCGCTTCCTGGGGCTGTACACGGCCACGGCATATTCCGCAGCGCTGCAAGAGATTCCCCAGGTGCGCAGCCGTGTGGCTGAAGTTATTGCCCGCGCCGGCGTGGTGCCGGGCAGCCATGCGGCCAAGTCGCTGCAGAGCATTCTGGACGTGTACCCGCGTGACGAACTCTTCCAGATGGACACGGCCACGCTGTCTGAGCATGCCATCGGCATCCTGCGCCTGCAGGAGCGC
Organism: uncultured Ramlibacter sp.; assembly: GCA_964519795.1. GTDB lineage: Bacteria > Pseudomonadota > Gammaproteobacteria > Burkholderiales > Burkholderiaceae_C > JACMQX01. Next base: position 4,644 of record CAZFKW010000262.1, read on the forward strand.
CAGCGCACCCGCCTGTTCCTGCGGCGCGACCCGTTTGGCCGGTTTACCTCGGCAATCGTGTTTGTGCCCCGCGACCGGTACAACACCGAGATCCGCATCAAGATGGGCAACGAGCTGATGGCCGCACTGGACGGCCAGTCCATCGAGTTCACGCCCATGCTCACCGACAGCCCGCTGGCGCGCATTCACTACATTGTGCGTGCCCGCGAGCGCGCGCCGCTGGATGTGAATGTGCGCGCGCTGGAGGCGCGCCTGGCACGCCTGGCCCAGCGCTGGGAGGACGACGTTTCCGCCATGCTGCTGCGCTCCCATGGAGAAGGCCAGGGCCTGGCGCTGGCGCATCGCTTTGCCAATGCATTCCCTACCGCCTATCGCGAGGATTTTTCTGCGGCGGTGGCGGCGGAAGATGCGGAGCTGCTGGCGGCGCTGTCCGTCGCGTCGCCGCTGGCCGTCAAGCTGTACCGCCCGCTGGATGCAGATGACGGCCTGCTGCGCTTCAAGATCTACAGCAAGTCCAAGGTGTCGCTGTCAGATTCGCTGCCGGTGCTGGAGCGCATGGGCGCGCGGGTGCTGGACGAGCATCCGTATCTTGTCGAGGGTGGAGGCGCAGGTGACGACGCTGCCGCTGGTGCTGGCGATGCCGATGGTGCCGGCGAGTTCTGGATTCACGATCTCGGGCTGCAGTTGCCGGTGACGGTGCAGCTGGCCGTGGTCAAGGCACGCTTCGAGGCGCTGTTCGCCGCCGTGTGGCGCGGCCAGGTGGAGAGCGACGACCTGAACCGCCTTGTGCTCGTGACCACGCTGGACGCACGCGCCATCTCGGTGCTGCGGGCCTACACGCGGTACTTCAAGCAGCTGGGCTTTGCATTCAGCCAGAGCTACATCGAGGCCACGCTCAACCGCAACCCTGCCATTGCACAGGAACTGATCAAGCTGTTCAGCGCGCGCTTTGACCCTGCGGTCCGTTCGGGGCGAGAAGAGAACCTGAAGCTGCTGGCGGAGTCCATGGAAGAGCACCTGGGTGCCGTGGCCAGCCTGGATGAAGACCGCATCCTGCGGCAGTTCTACATGACGATTCAGGCGACGCTGCGGACCAACGCGTGGCAGTTGGCCGGCACGACTGGCGCCGGCGCTGTCGGTGCTGCGGGAGAACTGCGCGGCGCAGGTACCGGCGCTGTCGTTGCGGCCGAGGGGTCGTCGCCTGGGGCTTTGAAGCCCTACATCGCCTTCAAGCTCAACCCGCGTGAAGTGCCAGGTGTGACCGAGCCCAAGCCGCTGTATGAGATCTGGGTGTACTCACCGCGGGTTGAAGGCGTGCACCTGCGCGGCGGCAAGGTCGCGCGCGGCGGGCTGCGCTGGTCAGACAGGCGGGAAGACTTCCGCACCGAGA
>CAZFKW010000263.1:0-6006 GCA_964519795.1 uncultured Ramlibacter sp.
GCCCGTCAGGTTGACCGGCCCGAAGCTGATGACAGGCGCCGGCCCGTCCGCCGCTCTGGCAGCCGGCGCTGCAGCCACCGCGACCGTTGCGGACGAGGTGGCCGCCATGGTGCTGGTCGTGCCGGCCGGCACCGAAGCCTTCACGACATCCTGGAGGTTGATGCGGCCGGACTCATTGATGATGATGCGTGCGAAGAAATCGCACAGCGTCGTCTCCGAGACGTCCACTTTGGTTGCGGCGCCGGGCGCCACCGTCACGTCAAGGCCGCGCAGGTTCAGCGCCCGCCAGCTCAGCAGTTCCTCGGCCGCCTGCAGACCGGGCGCCGGGCCTGCCGCCTGGCCGCCCTGCAGCTGGACGCTGTTGGCGCGAAAGTCGTCAAGCGAGGAATCTCCCGTGACTTTCAACGACGGGCCGGCGGACCCCTGCGCATAACGCATCTGGCCCCTGAAGCTCGCGTCAGCCCGCAGCAGGTCAATGTTCAGCGCATCGCCAAAGTACGGCTCGAACGCATGCAGCGGAATGTCAGCTGCGGTCAACTGGCCCTGCGCGGCAAGAGGTACCAGGCCGGCGCTGCCCTTGAAGGCCAGCATGCCCGGGTCGGTCTGGCCCGAACGCACGCGCACCGACACTGAAAGCGGCGAAGGCGTCTTGCCGTGGGGCGAGAAGTTCCTGGCCTGCACCTCCAATGACGACAACTCGACGTTGACCGGTCTTGCGATCGCCTTGTCCTGGAAGGTGACATGGCCACCATTGAGCGCAAACTCGCCCAGCGTCATCGTCCAGGGCGGTACTGACCGGCCCGACGGCGCCTGGGCTGGCACAGTCGAAGGTCCGGATCCGGCGGTGGCCTTCAGCCATGCCTCGTACATCCATCGGCCATCCGCAGCCCTTTCCACCCCGATCCGTGGCTGCGTCACAGCGAGTTTGCCGATGTTCACGGACTGCCGGGCCACGTCCACCAGACCCTGAGTCAGTTCAATTTTCTGGATGGACGCCAGTTGCGGCTTGCCCTGCGACAGCAACAGACGGTCCAGCACCATGCGCTGGACGGTCAACTGCAAATCCTGCGGCTTGCCCGGTCCGCTTGCAGCCTGCCAGGCCAGCCCGAACGCCCCGGCAAGGTCGCCCGTCAGCGAGGGCGTGATGTGGGGCGCCATGTAAGGGGCTGCCAGGGCAAGAGGCACGGCGCTAACGGTCAGGGTGGCGCTGGCCCCGGTGCCGGTTGTGACGCCGCTGAACGCCACGGGGGCGGCCTGCTTGCCGTCAATCGCAGCCGTTCCGCTGAATGCAATTGGCTGCCGGACCGGCAGCGAGAGATCCGTCACGTCCACGACCAGATCACGCAGGACCAGCCCTGCCTTCGGGGTGGTGGTCGCGTCGGACCATGTCACCGTACCGCCGCGCACGGAGGCTTTCTGCAGGGACAGTTTCCACGGCGGCGCGGAGGGTGGAGTGGCTTCGCCCTGGGCAGCGGCGACCGGTGCCGGGGGCTGGAGCGAGGCGAGATTCAGGCGCCCGACGCCGTCCCTGGCCACGTGGAAGCTGGGGCCGGTCACCTCCAGTGAACCGAAAGCAAGCTCCCGCGCCAGGGGCCGGACATCCTGCAGTTCGAGCGTCAGTGCATCGAACGCCAGCAGGGGCTGCCCCTGGACATCAGCCACGCTCACGCCGCTGGCCCTGAAATTGCCGCTCAGCTTGACCGCCAGCCTTGGCGTCTGCTCAAAAGCCAGCCGCAGGTCAGCATCGAGGATGGCAGTTTGCAGCCGGACCGGCACGCTGGCGGGGATGTACCCGAGCCAGGGCCGCAGGTCAAAAGCTGCCAGCTTGATGGTGGCGTCGGTCTTGCGGCTTTCGGCAAAGGGCGTTCCGGCGGCGGCAGAGTCGAAACTGCTGCCATTGAGCCGCAGGGCCAGGCGCGGCTCGACCAGTATCCGCCGGTCCGACTCCAGGTTGCTCAGGAACGGCAGGCCCAGCTGCAGGTCCCGCACTTCGTGGGTCTTGCCGACAGCGTCGTCCGTGAAATCAAACGAACCGCCCGCCAGCGACAGGTTGTGCAGTGCAAAGCGCGCCGGCTCGACGCCCGGCTCGGAAGGCGGCAACTGCGCAATGCGCGCCAGGATGTCGTCAATGTCGTATTTGCCGCCGCCCAGGTGCCTGAGCCGGCCGCTCACACCCTCGACAGTCAGCATGTCCACCACCGGCGCCAGCCGCAGCAGGGACTGCAGCTCTGCATCCATATAGATACGCTGGATGGCCAGTTGCGGCGGGCCGGCACCCTGCCCGGCAAGGGCCAGGTCACTGACCGTCAGCTCCAGCGTCCAGGGGCTGAAGTCAATGGCGCCTATCGTGACCTCCCGCCCGAGCTGGGCGCTGGCGGCCTTCATGGCCTGGCTTTTCACGATGGGAGGAACGGCCAGCCAGGCCAGCCCCCACAAGACCAGCAGGCTGACCACAGCCCACATCAACCACCTGATCCACCTGTTTTGCCGGAGTACTGCCAGAGTCATGCTTCGAGTCTTTATCGCCGGGACCAAAAGGTCAATGCCTGAAAGACATTAGAGAGGCTGCACCATGAAGAAAGCCCGGACGGTCTGGCCTGAAGCCTCGCCGCCGGGCTTGACGGCTGACCAAAGGTCCATGCCGTCTGGGTGCGCGGCAGGGAGATGAACGTCCCGCACCGCGTCGGAAGCAAGAGATTGCTTCCATGATTTGCCGGGGCTGCTTTGGCGCCACTCCACCTTGCGGTGTGGACACCTCGCTCCTTCCAGCGATGCTCGTTGCTACACAAGCCATTGAAGAGTAGGCGGAACCGGCGGCATTTTCAATCCTCAAAATGAATCCGGAAGCAACTTTACAAGATCAATATGGATATATTAAGCGCGTTTAATATACTTGACTTGATATGATGATTCACTCAGAATTCGCCCGTCCTTGAGCCAAAGGCTTGAGGTAAACCCGAACCCGCTGCCGATAACCGGCTAAGTCAGGTCAAGCGCGATGCCCGGTGGGGCACACCAAAAGCGCGGCCTTGATGGCGACCAATCCAAACGAGGGAATTGTTGGGGGCGATGTTGCATGCGACGTCGCCTTTTTCATGACCGCGCGTAGAAAGGAAGTGCTATGACAGCGTTAGGAAAAACTGCCCGCGGCCTGCGAACCTTCGCATCCGACATCGCCAACGGCTTTTTTGAGATCACCCACAACGGTGTTGCCCTGCTGGGGTTGGCCGTCCTGTTTGCCGTGATCGCCCTGACCGCCCGCCCCGACATCCGTCAGGCCGGCGAGATGAAACTGATGGGGTGGTTGCAGGACCGCCATGTGGATGCCGTTGGCATGCAGGTTGAACCGGCTGCCATTGAGCGCGCCACGGCCACCAACCCCCAGAACCTGCCAAAGCAGCAGGCGGCTGTGGCCTACTGGCTCAGCAGGAAATACAAGGTCGCGCCCGAACCCCTGGCCACACTCGTGGCAGAAGCCTATGAAATCGGCAGCAAGACCCGGCTGGACCCCACGCTGATCCTTGCGATCATGGCGATCGAATCGGGCTTCAACCCTTTTGCCCAAAGTCCCGTCGGCGCCCAGGGCCTGATGCAGGTCATGACCAAGGTGCACAGCGACAAATACGAGAACTTTGGCGGCAAGCTGGCTGCCTTCGACCCTGTGACGAACCTTCGGGTCGGCGTCAAGGTGCTGCAGGAATGCATCGCCCGGGCCGGTTCGCTGGAAGGCGGCCTGAAGTTCTATGTCGGCGCCGCCAACATGGAAGGCGACGGCGGCTATGGCGCCAAAGTCATGGCCGAGTACGCCCGCCTCAGGAGCGTGGCCACAGGCCGCTATGTTCCGATGGTGCCGCAGCAGGCGCTGCCGCGACCCCAGGTCATCCCTGTGGCTGACCAGCCCACGCCGCCGGCCGGGGAAAAAGTTGCGGCGCTGACCAACTCCTGATCCGGCCGGGCCGGACAGGCAAACGGGTCCGGCATGCGGCCCGGACGCACGTGCAGTGCACCGTCTCGGCTACACTTGCCGGGTACGCAACTGGCGATAAGCGCAGCACCTCCATGCGGGGCAGCCGGCGCTGACGTGGGACACCACTGGGAAGCGTGCCGCCCGGGCTGAGAAGCCGGAGCGTTTCAGCCGTTCGCCTGGGCAGCCCTTGTTTTCATACAGGGACCACCGCCAAAGAAGGACTGCCATGTACGACCGTACCATTCTTGTAGAACAGACCGACCCCGAACTCTGGGCCGCCATACAGGCCGAGAACGCGCGCCAGGAACACCACATCGAGCTGATTGCGAGCGAGAACTATGCGTCGCCGGCAGTGATGGCTGCGCAGGGCACCCAGCTGACCAACAAATACGCAGAAGGCTATCCGGGCAAGCGCTACTACGGCGGCTGCGAGCATGTGGATGTGGCCGAACAGCTGGCGCTGGACCGCGTCAAACAGATCTTCGGCGCCGAAGCGGCCAACGTCCAGGCCCACTGCGGAGCCTCCGCCAACGAAGCCGTGTTCCTGGCTTTCCTCAAGCCCGGCGACACCATCATGGGCATGAGCCTGGCTGAAGGCGGCCACCTGACCCACGGCATGGCCCTCAACATGAGTGGAAAATGGTTCAACGTCGTGTCCTACGGCCTGAACGACAGGGAAGAGATCGACTACGACGCCATGGAGCGCAAGGCCCATGAGACAAAGCCAAAGCTGATCATTGCCGGTGCTTCCGCGTATTCGCTGCGCATTGACTTCGAGCGCTTTGCCAGGGTCGCCAGGGACGTGGGCGCCATCTTCATGGTCGACATGGCCCACTATGCCGGCCTGATTGCCGCCGGCATCTACCCCAATCCGGTACCGCATGCCGACGTGGTGACATCCACCACCCACAAGAGCCTGCGCGGTCCGCGCGGCGGCATCATCCTGATGAAGTCGCAGCACGAGAAGGCCATCAACAGCGCCATCTTCCCCGGCCTGCAGGGCGGTCCGCTGATGCATGTGATTGCAGCCAAGGCCGTGGCCTTCAAGGAAGCATTGGCACCTGAGTTCAAGCTCTACCAGCAGCAGGTGCTGAAGAACGCCCAGATCGTCGCCGACACCCTGACGCAGCGCGGCCTGCGCATCGTCAGCGGCCGGACCGAAAGCCACGTCATGCTGGTGGACCTGCGGGCCAAGGGCATCACCGGCAAGGAAGCCGAGGCCGTGCTGGGCGACGCCCACATGACCATCAACAAGAACGCCATCCCCAACGACCCCGAAAAGCCGATGGTGACCAGCGGCGTGCGCATCGGCACGCCGGCCATGACCACGCGCGGCTTCAGGGACGAGGAAGCCCGCCTCACGGCCAACCTCATTGCCGATGTGCTGGACAACCCGCGTGACTCAGCGAACATTGAAGCCGTGCGCGCCAAGGTGAACGCGCTGACCGCCCGCTTCCCCGTCTACAAATGACACTCCCCATCTTCGGCACGCCATGACTGCGCTCTCATGAAATGCCCCTTCTGCAGCCACGACGAGACCCAGGTGGTCGAAACGCGCGTGTCTGAAGACGGGGATTTCATCCGCAGGCGGCGCCAGTGCGGTGCCTGCGAGAAGCGCTTCACCACCTACGAGCGGCCTGACGTCAACTTCCCGGTCATCGTCAAGAAGGACGGCCGGCGTATCGAGTTCGAGCGCGTCAAGCTGCGCGCCTCCATGAACCTGGCCCTGCGCAAGCGGCCGGTCAGCGTCGAGCAGATTGACAGCGCCATCGAGCGCATCGAGGAAAAGCTCCTGGGCATGGGCGTTCGCGAGCTGCCATCCAACCGCATCGGCGAAATGGTCATGCGCGAGCTCAAGAAGCTGGACAAGGTGGCCTATGTGCGGTTTGCCAGCGTTTACCGCAGCTTCGAGGATATCGACGAGTTCAAGACGCTGGTGGACGAGGTGCGGCGATAACGCGTTGATTCGTTCAACGCAGCCCGACGCCCTGCTGCGGCACGGGCGGGGCAAGCGGTGCGGCAGTCCTGATGTCGTCCTT
>CAZFKW010000264.1:0-6001 GCA_964519795.1 uncultured Ramlibacter sp.
GACCAAGACCGATGGCGACTCACGCGGCGGCGCCGCGCTGTCGGTCCGACAGATCACCGGCGCGCCCATCAAGTTCGCGGGTACCAGTGAAAAGCTCGACGGCCTTGAGGTGTTTGATGCCGAGCGCCACGCGGGCCGCATCCTGGGCATGGGCGACATCGTCGCGCTGGTCGAGCAGGTGACGGCAGGCGTGGACATGCAGGCTGCGCAGAAGCTGGCTGCCAAGGTCAAGAGCGGCGCAAGCTTTGACCTTGAGGATTTCCTCGGCCAGTTGCAGCAGATGAAGAGCATGGGAGGGCTGTCCAGCTTCATGGACAAGCTGCCTGCGCAGATGGCCGCCAAGGCCGGCGAGGTGGATATGAACCGCGCCGAGAAGGATGTCCGCCGCAAGGAAGGCATCATCCAGAGCATGACGCCGCTGGAGCGCCGCAAGCCCGACCTCATCAAGGCTACCCGCAAGCGCCGCATTGCTGCCGGAGCCGGGGTTCAGGTCCAGGATGTCAACCGCCTGCTCAAGGAGTTCGAGCAGATGCAGGACATGATGAAGAAGATGAAGGGCGGCGGCCTGATGAAGATGATGAAGCGCATGGGTGGCATGAAGGGCATGCCCCGGTTTTGACGCCCCCCGAAGCGGCGCCAGGCGCCGCCTCCCCCACTTTGGGGTGCAGCCAGCATCCCGGCTGAGCCGGCTCTGCGGCTTCCTGGGATCGGTCTCGACGTCGCCTTGACCCGGGGGGGCGGATGGGCGTCAGGCGTGTGCCGTTGCAGCCAGTCTGCTGGCATGTCCCCATGCCCTGCTCAACACGGCCGGCGAGCGGGATTCTTCTGGAATCAGCAGTACATTGCGCGCCCGCATGCGCGCGCCCAGGGCAACATGACTGGTCGCCACCGTGAGAGGGACAGCGAGCAGCAGGGGCAGTGCCACCGGCAGCAGCCAGATCAGCGCGCCCGGCTCAAAGGCGGCGATCGCCAGGCCCATCAGGCCAACGGCCGCCGTCATCGGCGCCAGTTGCACAGCCGCATCGCGCCACCGAACGCCACTGGCTTCGCGCGGCGGGGATTTCCATTCAAGCCTGAGCCCGGTCAGGGCCAGCAGCACGAACAGCGAATGGGCCAGCATGCGCACTGGCGCCTGCAACACCGCCAGCACGGTCTCGGTGGCGGCGCTCAGCCACAACGCGCAGGTTCCGCCATAGGCGGCCTGTTCGCGCTTCACCAAAACGGCGGCGACGCCGAGCAGACGCGGCATGAACAGCATGCAGATGGTCCAGGTCCACAGGCCCCACAACTCGGCTGGTACTGCGTGCCAGCCGGGCATGTCGCGCGCGCCGGCTATCCATAACGCCGTGCCGATGGCCAGGAATGCGAACCACAGCGGTGCTGATATGTAGGACATGGTGCCGATGGCGAACATCGAGCGGTGCACAGGGTGGATCCCTGGCTCGGCGATCAGCCGGGAGTTCTGCAGATTGCCCTGGCACCAGCGGCGGTCGCGCTGCAACTCGGACATCAGGTCTGGCGGCTGCTGCTCATAGCTGCCCACGAGGTCCGAGACGAGCCACACCTGGTAGCCCGCGCGCCGCATCAGCGCTGCCTCGACGAAGTCGTGCGAGAGGATGTGACCGGCCAGCCCGCCGCTGCCCCCTATCGGTGCCAGCGCGCAATGCCGCATGAACGGCTCCAGGCGGATGATCGCATTGTGTCCCCAGTAATGGGACTCGCCGAGCTGCCAGTACTGCATGCCCAGGGTGTAGAGCCTTCCGGTCACGCGCGAGGCGAACTGCTGGGTTCGCGCATGCAGGGTCTGGTGCCCGATGGCCTGCGTGGCAGTCTGGATGATGCCGGCCTGCGGGTGCGCTTCCATGAGCTTGGCCATGGCCACAAGGCAGTCGCCGCTCATGACGCTGTCGGCGTCCAGCACCACCATGTAGCGGTAGTCCCGGCCCCAGCGGCGACAGAAGTCCGCGACGTTGCCGGCCTTGCGGCGCGTGCGGCGCTGGCGCAGGCGGTAGTACACCTCGACCTGCGGCTGACCGGCCTGCGCTGCGAGCACGGCCCGCAGGTCTTCCCAGGCGGTGCGTTCGGCAGCGGCAATGGCGGGGTCGTAGCTGTCGGACAGGATGAAGACATCGAATGTGCCGGCGTGACCTGTTGCGGCGACGGACTCGCAGGTGGCGCGCAGTCCGGCAAACACGGTTGGCACATCTTCATTGCAGATCGGCATGATGATGGCCGTGCGTGCGGAGGCATCGAGCGTGTGGGCCTGTACCTCGCGGGCGGACAGCGTGTGCGGGTCGCCCTTCATCGAGACCATGAATCCCATCAATGCCGTGACGAAGCCCGTCACCACCCAGGTCGATAGAACGGCGAACAGCGCGATCTGCCCCCACTCGAGCCAGGCATTGCCGTAGTCAGGCTGGACCGCCGCAAAGAGAGCGGTGGCGCCCACGGTGGTTGCGAGGGCAAGCAGCAGCAGGGCGCGCCGGCGGCGTGCAGCTGCGCGCTGCCACGCTTCAGGCGCACCGCACGGCCGTTGTGCCGCCGGCCGATCCGCAGGGCGCGCGGCTGCAGGAAGGACCAACGCCCTCAGCCCCGCCCCCACACTGTTCCAGAAACCGCGCCAGGGCTGCTGCGGCATGGAGCCGCGGCGCACCGGCGGCGCCGTCACCGAGTTCGGGTGCCGGTCCTCGCGACTGCCGCTGCGCGCGCCTACTCGGGAAGGATGATGTTGCTCCATGTTTCGCTCACTGTGTCTTGCTGGTGTTGAAGGAATGCGCGCAGCTCGACCGGCTGCGCCGGGTCCAGGCGCTGCACGCGCAATGTCATGCGCCAGCCATTGCCGGGGTTTAGGGGCCAGGTCAGCGCTTCGAGGATGCGGCCGTTGGCGTCGGCTGAAACGACAGCCTTGACGGGCGCATCGGCTGGCAGTGCATCCAGTGCCGGTCCGGAAAAGTCGATCACGTACTGCACCTGCGCGGCTTTCTCCACCGCTGTCAGCCTGCTGTAGCCGATGCCGCGCCGTGTCTGGCTGGCCCAACTGGCTGGCGGGCGCTGCTGCATGTCGCCTTGCCACGACAGCTCGTAGGCAAACTCAAGCGGTGTGCCCGGCGCCGGCAGGCGCGCCGGGACCCAGTAGGCGGCGATGTTGTCGTGGGTTTCGTCGGGAGTGGGGAGTTGCAGCAGCTCGATGCGGCCTGGTCCCCAGTCACCCAGCGGCCGGACCCAGGCACTCGGACGGCGTTCATAGCGCGCCTCGGTGTCTTCATAGCTGGTGAACGCACGGTCGCGCTGCATCAATCCGAAGCCGCGCGGGCTGGTCGTCACGAAACTGTTGACCATCGGCCGTGCCGGGTTCTGCAGAGGCCGCCAGAGCCACTCACCCTCGCCGCTGGCGATCATGAGGCCGTCGGAGTCATGGACTTCAGGCCGGTAGTCGCCCGCGCGTGGCTGGTTCTCGCCGAAGAAGAACATGCTGGTCAGCGGCGCGATTCCCAGCGTCCTGACCGGTGAGCCACCGCTGCGCAGGAACACGCTGGCCCTGACTTCGACGATGGTGGATGCTCCCGGCCGCACCTCGAAGCGGTAGGCGCCGGTTGCACGCGGCGACTCCAGCAGCGCATACAACGTCAGCGTGCCGGCATCCGGGGACGGGCGTTCCAGCCAGAACTCGGTGAATGCGGGAAACTCCTCTGCTTGCGCGCCGGTCGTGTCGATGGCCAGGCCACGGGCTGACAATCCGTAGTGCTGGCTTGCGCCCAGGGCGCGGAAGTAACTTGCACCCTGGAAGACGATGAGTTCGTCCTTGTACTGCGGGCCGTTCAGCGGGTAGTGGATGCGCAAGCCCGCGAAACCCAGGCCCCGCCACTGCTGTGGAGAGAGCCGGTTCCTGCCGTAGTCAAAATCTCCGGGGGCAAAGGGCACCGCGCGCGGGCCCTGCGGGGTCAGTTCGTTGATACGCACCGGAGCAGGGTGGTGCGGCCCCGGATGGAAGAACATCGCCTCGAAGGGAAGGCCTGCGTCGCGCCACAGGGCCCTGTCGGGCCGGAAGCGGATGTCGCGCATGCCGTCGTAGTCCAGCTGCGCAAGGTCTGGCGGGATGGAACGCGTCGGGGGTTGCCACGGGGTCTGGGCGCGTTTTGCCGCAATTTGTGTGAGGCTGTCGAAGTCAAAGCGCGCGACCGTCGTCGTCGCCAGGACCGGTGCGCAAGCCAGCACGGCGAGTCCCAGAGCAATGCCTGAAAGGGTTTTGCCAAGCAGTTGGTGGAGGGAAGAAGCGGGGCTCATTCGCTGCATAGGGCAAACCCTATGCCAACAGGAAATTTCCCTTTCAGATCAACAGCTTGCAGGATCGCCAATGCAAAACGTCCGCAACCCGCGCCGCGAGGCGGTATGAAAAGGGGCGGTTTTTTGTCGCCACACGGCGACAGGCTTGCCGCACCAGGGTGTTATTCGCCCGTGTTGTCAGGCGTCGGGCGCTGTCGCTCTTCGGCGACAGCACCGGCCAGGCCTGCCTGGAAGTGGCCTGGTGTGAGTTCGTGCTTTTGCAGCAGGCGGTAGAACTCGGTGCGGTTGCGGCTGGCCAGGCGCGCTGCATCGGCCACGTTGCCATCGGTCATTTTCAGCAGGTCCACGAGGTAGGACCGCTCGAACCGCTGCTTGGCTTCCGCATAGGTCAGAACTTCGACCGACGGCACCCGCAGCGCCCTTTGCACCAGCGCCAGCGGCACCAGCGGGGTGGTGGAGAGGGCGCAGGACTGCTCGACCACATTGAAGAGCTGCCGCACATTGCCCGGCCAGGCGGCGGTGGTCAGGGCTTTCAGCGCTTCAGGCGCGAAGCCCGAAAGCCTGCGGTTGTACTTGACCGCGAGCTTGTCCAGGAAGTGGCTGGCCAGCAGCGGGATGTCTTCGCGCCGTTCGCCGAGTGTGGGCAGCATGAGGGTGACCACGTTCAGCCGGTAGTAGAGGTCCTGGCGGAACTGCCCGGTGGCCATCGCGGTTTCAAGGTCCCGGTGGGTGGCCGAGATGATGCGCACATTGACCGGCACCGACTGGCTTGAGCCGACCTGCCGCACCGCCTTCTCCTGCAGCACGCGCAACAGCTTGATCTGCAGCGCAGGGGGCATATCACCGATTTCGTCAAGCAGCAGCGTGCCCCCGTCCGCAGCCTGGAAAAGGCCCTTGTGGTTGGCGACAGCATCTGTGAATGCACCCTTGACGTGACCGAACAGCTCGGACTCCAGCAGTGCTTCGGGAATCGCTCCGCAATTGACGGCAACGAAGGGCTTGCCTGCGCGCGGGCTGGCGCGGTGGATGGCGCGGGCCAGCATTTCCTTGCCGGCGCCGCTGTCACCGCGCAGCAGCACGCTGGCATCGGACCGCGCGATCAGCCGGGCATCCTCCAGCAGTTCGGCCATGCGCGATGAGCGGCTGACGACATCGGCGCGCCAGCTTTCGTCACTGTGCTGTTCCGCCGAAGCCGGCGCGCCAAGGGACAGCGCCTGATGGATCTTGTCGAGCAGCTCACGGGCGTCATAGGGCTTGGTGAGGTAAGTGAAGACGCCGCGCGCCGTCGCTTCCACCGCGTCGGGAATCGTCCCGTGTGCCGTGAGCAGGATGACCGGCAGGGATGGGTGCCGCGCCCGTATCTCGTCGAACAGCGCCAGGCCGTCGCGGCCCGGCAGGCGCACATCGCTCAGGACCAGCCGCGGCCGCTCGATCTCAAGCTGGGCCAGCGCTGCTTCTGCCGTGGACACTGCGCTGACGCGGTAGCCTGCGGCATTCAGGCGGATCGACAGCAGGCGCAGCATGTCCGCGTCGTCGTCCACCACCAGCAGGCGCGGCTGGTGCGGGGCGCTGGTGGCGACAGGCGCTGTCATCTGTGCTGCCATGCTCAGGGCGCCGCAGGACGGCCGTCGGTTGTGGAGGGCGCGCTGGCGGGGCGCCTGGCCGACATGCTGCGCTCGACGGCCCGCACGGCTTCAAGCCGGTCATTGAGCTGCTC
>CAZFKW010000265.1:0-2408 GCA_964519795.1 uncultured Ramlibacter sp.
TGCAAGCCGAAGTGCTGGAACTCAAGGCGCCTGTTGATGCCATGGCCAAGGGCCTGGTCATTGAAGCGCAACTCGACAAGGGCCGCGGTCCGGTCGCAACCATGCTGATCCAGGCCGGAACGCTAAAGACCGGCGATGTGGTCCTGGCTGGGTCAACCTATGGCCGTGTGCGAGCCATGCTGGACGAGAACGGCAGACCCATCAAGTCCGCCGGGCCGTCGATCCCGGTGGAAATCCAGGGCCTGACGGAAGTGCCGCAGGCCGGCGATGAGTTCATGGTGCTGACCGACGAGCGCCGGGCGCGCGAGATTGCAACCTACCGCGCGGGCAAGTTCCGCAACACCAAGCTGGCCAAACAGCAAGCCGCGAAGCTGGAGAACATGTTCTCCGACATCACGGCGGGCGAGGTCAAGCTGCTGCCCATCATCGTCAAGGCCGATGTGCAGGGTTCGCAGGAAGCGCTGGCGCAGTCGCTGCTCAAGTTGTCCACGGACGAAGTCAAGGTGCAGATGGTATACACCGCCGTGGGCGCGATCAGCGAGTCCGACATCAATCTGGCCATCGCTTCCAAGGCCATCGTCATCGGCTTCAATGTGCGGGCCGATGCCGGCGCGCGCAAGCTGGCCGAAAGCAATGGCATAGATGTGCGCTACTACAGCATCATCTATGACGCGGTGGACGAGCTCAAGGTCGCCATGTCGGGCATGCTCACGCCGGACAAGAAGGAAGAGATCCTTGGCACCGCCGAGATCCGCCAGGTGTTCCGGGTCAGCAAGATCGGCGCGATCGCCGGCTGCATGGTTACCTCCGGACTGGTCCGACGCTCGGCCAGGCTGCGCCTGCTGCGCGAGAACGTGGTCGTCTTCACCGGCGAGCTCGATTCGCTCAAGCGCTTCAAGGACGATGTGCGCGAGGTCAAGGAAGGCTTCGAATGCGGCTTGAACATCAAGGGCTACAACGACATTGCCGAAGGCGATGTGCTGGAGTTCTTCGAGATTCGCGAAATCGCACGGACGCTGTAAGGCCTGCCGGAGTTTTCGAACAATGCCTGCACGCAAGTCTGCCACGCCCAACCGCGCCTTCAAGGTTGCCGACCAGATCCAGCGCGATCTGACGGAGCTGATTGCGCGCGAATTGAAGGATCCGCGTGTGGGCATGGTCACGATCCAGTCTGTGGAAGTCACGCCTGACTATGCCCATGCGAAGGTGTATTTCAGCGTGCTGGTGGGCAACCCGCAGGAATGTGAAGTGGCGCTCAACCAGGCTGCGGGTTTCCTGCGTAACGGCCTGTTCAAGCGGCTACACATTCATACGGTGCCGACGCTGCACTTTCTTTTCGACCGCACCACCGAGCGGGCGGCCGACATGAACGCCCTGATCGCCCGGGCCGTATCCTCACGAGCCAAAGAGGATTGATATGAACGCGCCACGCACAAGGGTGCAGCGGCGCCCTGTGCATGGGGTGCTTTTGCTTGACAAGCCACTTGGACTCTCCAGCAACGACGCATTGCAGAAGGCCAAGTGGCTGCTGCGGGCGGAAAAGGCCGGGCATACCGGAACGCTGGACCCGCTGGCTACGGGCGTACTGCCCCTTTGCTTTGGCGCCGCAACCAAGTTCAGCCAATTGCAACTTGACGCTGACAAGACATACGAAGCCACCCTCAAGCTGGGAGTCAAGACGACCACTGCCGATGCAGAGGGTGTCGTCATCGTGGAGCGTCCGGTCAACATCACAGCCGGACAGGTTGCCGAGGTGCTTGAGCGCTTCACTGGCCCGATCGAGCAGGTGCCGCCGATGTATTCGGCCCTCAAGAAAGACGGCAAGGCCCTGTACGAATATGCGCGCGACGGCATCGACGTGGAGCGCCAGGCGCGCCATGTGACGATCTACAGCCTTGAGCTGGTAGACGCACCGCAGGACTGGTCGCAGGCCGTGGAACTGAAGATCCGGGTGAGCTGCAGCAAGGGAACTTACATCCGCGCACTGGGCGAAGACATTGGCGAAGCGCTGGGCTGCGGCGCCCACCTGTCTGCGCTGCGGCGCACCGGTACAGGCGGCTTTGATGTGGCGCAGTGCGTGACACTGGCCGCGCTGGAGGCAATGGCAGAGGCCGCGCGTGAAGCGTGCCTCCTTCCCACCGAGGCCCTGCTCACAGGTCATACCAACGTCACGCTCGACGAAGACAATGCGGGGCGCTTCCTGAGCGGCCTGCGCCGCCGCGGCAACTGGCCTGATACGCCCAGGGCCTGCGTCTTCGGCGCCTCGCCCCGCGCGTTGCTGGGCTCTGCCCACATCAAGGCCGGCGAACTCATACCCGGGCGGCTCCTGAGCCCGCTCGAAATCGGACAACTGCTGGACCAGCAGAGCAAGTTACTGGAAATTCAAGGAAACGCAACATGAAACAGAT
>CAZFKW010000265.1:2459-5985 GCA_964519795.1 uncultured Ramlibacter sp.
CTTCGCCGAGCATGAGAAGGTCGTCGACACCGTCATGGACAACAACGCAATCGAGAAGGAGCGCGGCATCACCATTCTGGCCAAGAACTGCGCCGTGAGCTGGAAGGATACGCACATCAACATCGTGGACACGCCCGGCCACGCGGACTTTGGCGGCGAGGTGGAGCGCGCCCTGTCCATGGTGGACGGCGTTTTGCTGCTCATTGATGCGCAGGAGGGCCCGATGCCCCAGACCCGTTTTGTGACCAAGAAGGCGCTGGCCCTGGGCCTCAAGCCCATCCTGGTGGTCAACAAGGTGGACAAGCCAGGCGCCAACCCGGACAAGGTGGTGAATGCCGCATTTGACCTGTTCGACAAGCTGGGCGCCACTGACGAGCAGCTGGATTTCCCGGTGGTTTATGCCTCGGGGATCAACGGCTGGTCTTCGCTGGAGGAGGGCGAGCCGAACGAACAGTGGGGCCCGGACATGTCGGCCCTGTTCGACACCGTGCTCAAGCATGTGCCGGCCCAGTCCGGTGACCCGGCAGCGCCCCTGCAGCTGCAGATTTCAGCACTCGACTTCTCGACCTTTGTCGGCCGAATTGGCGTGGGACGTGTCAGCCAGGGCACCATCAAGCCGATGATGGATGTGATGGTGATGGAAGGGCCGGATGGCAGGAGCTACAAGGGCCGTGTCAACCAGGTGTTGACCTTCCAGGGCCTGGAGCGGGTGCAGGCCAGTGAAGCAGGCCCCGGGGAGATTGTGCTGATCAACGCCCTGGCCGACATCGGCATCGGCGTGACCGTGACCGACCCCCTGAACCCGGCGCCTCTGCCCATGCTCAAGGTGGACGAGCCAACACTGACGATGAACTTCTGCGTCAACACCAGCCCGCTGGCAGGCCGCGAAGGCAAGTACATTACCAGCCGGCAGATCTGGGACCGCCTGCAGAAGGAACTGCAGCACAACGTCGCGCTGCGCGTGAAGGAAACCGACGAAGAAGGCATTTTCGAGGTCATGGGCCGTGGTGAGCTGCACCTGACCATCCTGCTGGAGAACATGCGCCGCGAGGGTTACGAGCTGGCAGTTTCCAAGCCGCGCGTGGTGTTCAAGACCATCAATGGCGAGCGCTACGAACCCATCGAGATGGTGACGGCAGACGTCGAGGAGCAGCACCAGGGCGGCGTGATGCAGGCGCTGGGCGAGCGCAAGGGTGAGCTGTTCAACATGGAGTCGGACGGCCGTGGCCGCGTGCGCCTCGAATACCGCATTCCGGCGCGAGGCCTGATCGGCTTTACCAATGAGTTCCTGAACCTGACGCGTGGCTCCGGCCTGATCTCCAACATCTTCGACAGCTATGAACCGCACAAGGGCGAAATCGCCAGCCGCAAGAATGGCGTGCTGATCTCGATGGACGACGGCGAGATATTCACCTATGCGCTGGGCAAGCTCGACGACCGCGGCCGCATGTTCGTGAAGGCCAATGACCCGGTGTACGAGGGCATGATCGTCGGCATCCACAACCGCGACAACGACCTCGTCGTGAATGCCACGCGCACCAAGCAGCTGACCAACTTCCGCGTCAGCGGCAAGGAAGACGCCATCAAGATCACGCCTCCGATCGAATGCACGCTGGAGTATGGCGTTGAGTTCATCGAGGACGATGAACTGGTCGAGATCACGCCCAAGTCAATCCGCCTGCGCAAGCGCTTCCTCAAGGAGCACGAGCGCAAGAAGGCTTCCCGCGAGGCGTCCTGACAGGCTTGCAGCTCCCCCAGGCATGAAACTCACCCACACCCGGGCGGTGTTCCTCATGGTCGCTGTGACCCTGATGTGGTCCATTGCGGGCGTGGTGACGCGCCAGCTGGAGCAGGCGCACAGCTTTGAGGTAACTTTCTGGCGAAGCTTCTTCACGATGATTTCGCTGCTTGTGATTCTGCCTCTGTGGCAGGGCAGGGGCGTGTTCCGCGCCATGCACTGGCGCAGCGCAGCCTTCTGGCTGTCAGGTGTGTGCTGGAGCATCATGTTCACCGCCTTCATGGTGGCGTTGACGCTGACTACGGTAGCCAACGTCCTGATTACCCTGGCCGCCGCCCCGTTGCTGACGGCGCTTTTCGCGCGGCTGGCGATCGGCTACAGGCTGCCCCTGCGGACCTGGGTTGCCATTCTTGTGGCCGGCATCGGCATCGGCTACATGTTCGGCTCCCAGGTGAGCGTCGGCGGTGGCGGCGCGGTGATCGGTTCACTGGTCGCATTCTGCGTGCCCGTTGCCGGCGCAGTGCAATGGACAATCGTGCAGCGCAGCCAGGCGCGCGGCGAGAAGATTGACCTGGTGCCTTCAGTGCTGGTGGGCGCCGTCATTTCCTCGCTGGTGACCTTGCCGCTCTCATTTCCTTTTGTGGCCACGGGCACGGACGTTGCATGGCTCGGGCTGCTGGGCCTGGTGCAACTGGCCATCCCCTGCACGCTGTCGGTGATCGCGGCCCGGGTGCTCAAGGCGCCCGAGGTGTCGCTGCTGGCACTGCTGGAAGTGATCTTCGGCATCACACTGGCATGGCTGGGTGCGGGTGAGGCACCGGGGCCGACGGTGTTGACCGGCGGCGCGCTGGTGTTGGGGGCCCTGGTGGCCAATGAACTGCTTGGATGGAGACAAAGAAATGCCTGAGTCAATGGTGGATGTGCTGGCCTCTGTGCAGGGCCGGGTCGGCTTCATCACACTGGACCGACCGAGGGCGCTCAACGCTCTGTCGCTGGAAATGATCCGCACGCTGACGACTACCCTTCTGTCCTGGAGGGACGACGAACAGGTGCTTGCAGTCGTCGTGCGCGGCATGGGCAAGGATCCTGCTGATCCCGGCAAATCAGTGCCTTTCGGTGCATTCTGCGCTGGCGGGGACATTCGGTTTTTCCACCAGGCGGCACTGGCCGGCGATCCGGCGCTGGAGGACTTCTTTACCGAAGAGTACAGCCTGAACCACCTGATCCACACCTACCCCAAGCCCTACATCGCCTTCATGGATGGGATCGTGATGGGCGGGGGCATGGGCATTAGCCAGGGCGCCAGTACACGCATCGTGTCGGAGCGCACGAAGATGGCCATGCCCGAGACCAATATCGGGTTGTTCCCCGACGTGGGCGGTGGCTACTTCCTGAGCCGTTGCCCGGGCCGTGCGGGTGAGTACCTGGCACTGACGGGGCTGATGATCGGGGGTCGGGAGGCTGTCACATTCGGCCTGGCCGATGGATTCATGGAGTCAGGCCGCCTGCCGGTGCTCTGGGACTCGCTGGTGGACACGCCGTTTGAAAGCAGCGCCGCCATCGAGCACTGGATCCGCACAAAATTCATGGCAGACCACGCCCATCCCGGTCTCGCGGCCAACACCCAGGCCCGCATCGACCGCTTCTTTGGCTTGCCGACGGTCAAGGCCATCATTGATGCGCTGGAAGCCGACCCTTCGGACTGGGCGAGGGAAACGGCTGCCGTCCTGCGCAAACGCTCGCCCTTGATGCTGCACGTGGTGCTGGAGCAGATCCGCCGCGCCCGCC
>CAZFKW010000266.1:0-5344 GCA_964519795.1 uncultured Ramlibacter sp.
CGCCGCCGTGAGCGCTGTCGTGCAGCATCGCCGCTGCCTGGCTGCACTTTCTGTCGCAGATTTGCTCGAACTTAGCGCAGGGGGACGTCGCCCACTCTGGCTCGATGACAGCCCCTGTGCTGCCTGTCCCATCGGCGCAGCGCAGGTGACGCTGGCACGCAAGGTGGATTCGGTGCGAACCTTGTTGCAGCGTAGCGGATTGTCGCCCACCCTCCTGCTGCACAGCGAACGTCCGCCCACCGCCGACGCCCGGATGCGCCGTGCACCGCTCTACGACGGCGCCCAACCAGCCATCAGCCGCCGCGCCTTGCTAACACGCTTGCGGCCACAGCAGGTGGCCGGGCAGGAGGAGCCGGTCATCGACGATCTGCTCCAGCGCGGCGCGCCCGTGTCGGCGCGATTGCCGCAGCAGACGCCAGCCAGCCGGCGCCGCCTGCTAACGGTGCTGGCGGCATTGCGCGCTACGGACACCGGCGAACTTGCCACGGCGCACACACCCTTCGGCGCGGTGCAGGTCGATGCGGCGCTTTGTTCGGGCTGCGGCCTCTGCGCGCGCTTTTGCCCGACAGACGCGCTTCATTTCACCCAGTCTGATGATCGCTTTGCGCTTTCATTTCAGCCGGCGGTATGCATCAATTGCACCGTTTGCGTCGTCGCCTGCCCAGAAGACGCTGTACGCCTGAGTGACACGGTGAGCCTGGCCACGATCCTGACCGACGAAGTCACACCGCTGGTGATGGGTGAGCTGGTTCCTTGCGCTGGCTGCGGCGCCCTCACCGCAAGGCACGCCGGCGATCCGGCGCCGCGCTGCCATGTCTGCCGTCACGGCGCGGGCGTGGTCACCGCGCTGCGCGATGACGCGGGGCTGATGGCAGATCTGCTGGCGCGGGCGGCGCGCACTGCAGAAGCGGATTTGATTGGTCATCGTGTTGAGAACGATTATTATGATTTAGGAGACATGATATGAGCTACCAGGCGCCCGCCAGCTATATCGCATTTCAGGCGACCTATCCGGAAGTCTACGCCGCCTATGAACAACTGGGTGCAACCGTGCACGCGCAAGGCCCGCTGGACGAAGGCACACGCTCGCTGGTCAAGCTGGCGCTTGCCATCGGCGTGGGCGCAGAGGGCGCGGTCCACGCGCACACGCGCAAGTGCCTGGCCGCCGGCCACAGCGCTGAGGCCGTTCGTCAGGTGGTGCTGCTGGCAATCCCCACGGTGGGTTTTCCTGCGGCGATGGCGGCGCTGTCGTGGGTGAACGACATCCTGGAGCACAAAGACGCACCATGAGTGAACTGGTCACCCGAACGCTGCTTACCTGCCCGCATTGCGGCTTTGGTGAGCTGCTTGACATCCCACCGGACACCTGAGTGGTCTTTCATCGGTGCGCCAGTTGTGGCGCCCTTCTCCGTCCGCTGCCAGGCGATTGTTGCGTCTTCTGCTCGTATGCAGAGCATCATTGTATCTCTGTACAGTGCGCTGCTTTAGCGCAATGGACGGTTGATGAATAGCAGGCACTCAGGCCGGGAAAAGGACGAAATGTGACCAGAAAATTTCCGGCACCGCTATTCGCTCTATCCAGCGGCCTTTCGGTGTTCCAGCGTAGCTGCCCGTGAGAGAGGAAGTGCAAAAGCAAAGGTGGCGCCAGTCCCAGGCGAGCTCTCCACCCAGACCCGCCCGCCGTGGGCTTCCACCAGTTGCTTGACCAGGGCAAGGCCAATGCCGGAACCGCCACTGGCCCGGTTGCGGGATTTGTCGGCGCGGTAGAAGCGGTCGAAGACATAAGGCAAGTCCGCGGCGTCGATGCCCTTGCCTGTGTCAGCTACTTCCACGACCACGGCTGAGGACGGCCCTGCTGCCGGTTGCAGTCGCATCCCGGCCCTTACGGTGATGCGCCCACCGGCTGGGGTATAGCGCAAGGCGTTACCCAACAGGTTGCTGAGCACCTGCTCCATGCGGGTGCTATCGAGGTCGACCAGGGGCAGGTCCGGCGGGAGGTCAACCGTCAGGCCTACCTGGTTGGCGTCAGCCTGCACGCGCAAGTAATCCACAGACCGGGAAATCAGGTCGCGCAGAGCCGTTGGTGCGCGTTCCAGCTTGAGTTGGCCAGCCTCTGCCAGGGACAGCAGGCGCAGGTCGGCCACCAGCCGCGCCAGGAGGAGGGTCTCATCGTGCAAGAGCGCAATCTCCTGGGTGTCGGCCGGCAGTACCCCGTCCAGCATTGCCTCCAGATTGGCCTGGATGACACTGAGCGGGGTACGCAGCTCATGAGCAATGTCCGCCATCATGATTCGGCGCAGCCGCTGGTCACTGGCGAGTGCATCGGCCATCTGGTTGAAGGTCACAGCCAATTGCCCGATCTCGTCCTTTGAGGTAACCGGCACCCGTTGCTCCAGGTCGCCGGCGGCGATGGCCTGGGCGGCGGTCGTCACTGCCCGCACGGGCGCCACAATCTGCCGGAACAGGAACACGCCCAATAACAAAGCCAGTCCGGCGGCGACCAGGCTGGAAAGCCAGGTCGCACGATTGACCTCGACCAGGTACTCGGCCGCCGGGGACGCGTTGTCGACGATAGCTGCGACAGGAATGAGCACGCCGACCGGCTTGCCAGCGACCGCAATCGGCGTACCGCCGGCCAGTTCGGCGGGGGTCAGGACGGTGCCCGTCAGTTCTGCCGCCGTGTCGGCGACCACGGTGCCTTGGCTGTCAGCCAGCAGCAGACGCAGCCCCAACCCGCGCCACATGTCTGAGACCATCATGTCCGAACCCATCATGTCGCGATCCGTCATGTCCCAACCCATCATCCCGTCGTACATGCCGGGGTCGCTCCAATTCTGGCCCTGACCAGTGGGTGCGGGCTGCGTCATACCCATCATGTCGCGTTCCGTCATGTCGCGATCCGTCATTTCCCAACCCATCATGTCCGAACCCATCATCCCGTCGTACATGCCAGGCTGGCTCCAATTCTGGCCCTGACCACTGGGTGCGGTCTGCGTCACGACTATCATATCCGCGCCCAACATTCCACTTTGCGTGCCGGGCTGGCCCCCATTCTGGCCCTGGCGACTGGGTTCCGCTTGTGCCATGCCCATCATGCCCAGCCAGGGGCTGCGCAAATAGGGTTCCACCCCAGTCCAACTGCCGGTGCGCGCATAGTGGTCCGCCAACACGGGCGCCATCTGCTGGGTCCATCCTTGGCTGCTGGCGATCACAAAGCGGCTGAACTGGCCGCTGGTGGCGCGACTTACCAACAGCGCATTGACGGCGGCGCCCAGCAGAATGATGAGGGCAAAGGCGAGCAACAGTTTCAGCCACAGGCTACGCATCGGCGGGCGCCCCAGCCAGGAACTTGTATCCCACACCGTAGACAGTGGCAATGTAGCGCGAATGGCGGGCATCGTCGCCCAGCTTGATGCGGAGGTTCTTGATGTGTTGGTCGATGACGCGCTCGTAGCCAGCGTAGGTCGCCTCGCCTAGCTGGTCAAGCAACTGCAGACGGGACAACACGCGCTGGGGGTGGGCCATCAGTGCAGCCAGAATCTGAAACTCATAGCGCGTCAATTCCAATGGCTGGCCAGCCACGTTAGCGGTATAGCTGTCGAAGTCGAGGGTCACATCGCCCACGCACAGCACAGAACTGGCCTGGATCTGTCCTTGGGCCCGGCGCAACACCGCCCTCACCCGCGCCACCACCTCACGGGGGCTAAAGGGCTTGGTGACATAGTCGTCGGCCCCCAGCTCCAGTCCCACGATGCGGTCCGTTTCTTCGGTGCGGGCGGTGAGCATGATGATGGGCACGCTGGAGGTCTGGCGGATCTGGCGGCACACCTCCATGCCGTCTAGGTTTGGCAGCATCAAATCCAAGATGATCAGGTTGGGCCGTTCGTTCCGGAAGGCCGGCAAGGCCAGGGCGCCGTCGTCTACCACCAATACTTGATAGCCTGCCTGCTCCAGGTAGAGCCGCACTGTGCGGGCGATATGAGCCTCATCTTCGATCACGAGAATCTTTTCACCCACAGTTGCACGTCACCCCGCATGTCAGAAAGTTACAAACTGCGTTATCCACGATCATACCTGCCCAGATGCGTCTGTCCAGTCTCGACATACCGGAGCAGCAGGAGAGACATAGGGCACTCGTCCAGCGTATTGTACCCCAAGTCAACGTACTTCAGATATGCTCCCGTGCTACCTGCACTCAAGACAGTAGGGCACTCGCTTCGGCGCCCTACTGGTACATACCTATCGGGACGAATCTGGCGCATCCTGTCGTCGCAGGTGATAGGCTTCTGCAGAGCCAGCGTATCTATGGCAGGATGCGTTCAGCCTGACAAAATCTTGCTCATTCTCGTGGTGGGAACACTCTAGCGCATGCCGTGGCCCATCATGCCCTGACCACCCATCATGCCCTGACCCATCATGCCGTGCCCGCCCATCATGCCCTGACCACCCATCATGCCGCGGCCCATCATGCCCTGACCCATCATGCCCTGACCCATCATGCCGGTTAGCGGGACGCCGGCCTGCATGTCGTAGCCATAGGCCATGGGGCAACTCATCATCCCGTGCCCCACCATGCTCTGGCCCATCGTACCGGTCACTGGGACGCCGGCCTGCATGCCGTAGCCATAGGCCATGGGACTGCCCATCATGCCATGCCCCATCATGCCCTGGCCCATCGTACCGGTTACTGGAACGCCGGCCTGCATGCCGTAGCCATAGGCCATGGGACTGCCCATCATGCCGTGCCCCATCATGCCCTGGCCCATCGTACCGGTTACCAAAGCGCCGGCCTGTATCCCGACCGGACCTGGTGCAGATGGTTGGGCGCTCTGTGCCTGCGCAGCGCCTGTTGACAAGACTCCCCACAGGACAAAGGCCAGCAGGAGTGCGACGGGGAAGGTGAATAGCTGTTTTGTGTTTTTGTACATGGTAGTTGCCTCCAAAGCATTGGGTAAACTAAAGCATCGACTGTCGTTTCGAAGTAGCTACAGCATCGCACCGGATTGTGAGGACATTGTGAGATCAACACGTACCCATTGTGTACAGGCTGGCTTGTGATCGCTACCGATGCAGGGTCAGCAGATAGCTGACAATGTCGGCGATGTCCTGCTCACGTAGAGTTTGGCTGTAGCCCTGGATCATGACGTTGGGTTGATAACCTTTCACTACGTAGGCATTTGGATCAAGGATGCTGCTGTAAAGATACTCCGCAGCAGTTTGTCCGGCGACGCGGGTGGCGGCAGTTTTCGCCAGATCATGCCAGGTAGGGCCCACCATCGTTTGGTTGGGACTCAGTGTGTGGCAACCGAGGCAAGTGTTGGCGGCGGTGAGCTGTTGGCCTCGA
>CAZFKW010000266.1:5354-5962 GCA_964519795.1 uncultured Ramlibacter sp.
GGAACGCCCCGCGTCGCCCCCGCGCCGCGCTCGCCCCGCCCAGCCGGCGTTGACGAAGTACGTCCTCCTCGCGCTCGTGCTCGTCTTCGCGCTCGCGCTCTGGCACGCCGCCGTGAAACTCTCCGGCACGCTGACCAGAGCTGCATCCTGCATATCCGTCAACGTCACCGAGGTCCCCGAGTCATACCCCATCATACCCTGGCTCATCATGCCATAACCCATCATACCGCAGCCGCAATGTCCATAGGTCGCCATTTTGGTTAACGGCATGCCAGCCTGCATCCCGCGGCCATAGCCCATCATGCCGTGACCCATCATGCCATTTTGCCAACCTGGATCTGGCATGTATGGCTGGGCGCTTTGTGCCTGCAATGTGCCCGTCAACAGGACTCCGCAAATGAAAAGCACCGTAAGCAGCGCGCCGGTGACGACGACTCTCTGTTTTGTGTTCTTTTGCATAGTAGTTGCCTCCAAAGCAACAGGTGAACTCAAGCATCGTTTGTCGTTCCACAGCATCTATAGGATCGCGCTGGATTGTGAGGACAATTTGAGATCACCACGTACACTTTGTGATGCAAGGTAATAAGGCGGGGTGTACTTCAAGTTGG
>CAZFKW010000267.1:0-5953 GCA_964519795.1 uncultured Ramlibacter sp.
AGGTCGACATCGGAGTCGACCCGCTGGAGGGCACGGACCTCGTCGCGCGCGGCGCCGAAATCGGGGCCGAGCTGGTGCTCAAGGCCACCAAGGTGGATGGCGTCTATACCGCTGACCCGAAAAAGGACCCGACGGCCACCCGTTACACCAAAATCTCGTTCGACGAAGCCATGTCGCAGAATCTGGGCATCATGGATGCCACCGCCTTTGCGCTGTGCCGTGACCAGAAGCTGCCGATCAAGGTGTTTTCGATTTTCAAGCACGGCGCCCTGAAGCGCGTGGTTTTGGGCGAAGACGAAGGCACCCTGGTCTACGCCTGACGCATTTACGCCAGAATACGTGTGGCCACGCGGCATGAGCCGAAGTGGCAGTTCGAGGAGCAGAGCATGACAATTGCAGACATCAAGACCACCACTGAAGGCAAGATGGACCAGTCCATCGCCTCCTTCAAGAGCAACCTGACCAAGATCCGCACCGGGCGCGCCAATCCTGCCTTGCTGGACTCACTGCAGGTAGACTACTACGGCTCGATGATGCCGATAAACCAGGTGGCGAATGTGTCGTTGCTGGACTCGCGCACCATCAGCATCCAGCCGTGGGAAAAGGGTATGGGCGCCAAGATCGAGAAGGCCATCCGCGACAGCGATCTCGGCCTGAACCCGTCGAGCATGGGCGACCTGATCCGCGTGCCGATGCCGCCGATGAGTGAGGAGCGGCGCAAGGAACTCACCAAAATCGTCAAGGGCGAGGGTGAAAACGCCAAGATCGCTGTGCGCAACCTGCGCCGCGACGCCAATGAGGCGGTCAAGAAGCTCGTCAAGGACAAGCAGGCATCCGAAGACGACCAGAAGCGCGCCGAAGCCGACATCCAGAAAACCACTGACCGGCATGTGTCGGAAATTGACAAACTCGTTGCCGCCAAAGAGCAGGAGATCATGGCCGTCTGACCGATGGTTCTGTCATGACCAACGCTCCGCACCATATAGCCATTGTGATGGACGGCAATGGCCGCTGGGCCAACCGCCGTTTCCTGCCGCGTATCGCGGGCCACAAGCAGGGCGTGGATTCATTGCGCCGGTGTGTGAAGGCCTGTGCCGAGCGGGGTGTTGCGGTTCTGACGGTGTTTGCGTTTTCTTCCGAGAACTGGAGCCGCCCTGCGGACGAGGTGTCGGGCCTGATGGAGTTGCTGGCCATGGCCCTGGCGCGAGAGGTCCCACAGCTCAAGGCTGATGGTGTACGCCTGCACTTCGTGGGCGAACGCGCCGGGCTGTCGGACAGGGTCTGCGCGGGGCTCGCGCGGGCAGAGGCCGAGACTGCGGGCAACTCGCGTCTGGTTCTCAATGTCTGTTTCAATTACGGGGGGCGCTGGGACATTGCGCAGGCCGCTGCAAAGCTGGCCGCCGCAGGTGAACCCATCACCGAGGCCAGCCTTGACCGTGCCATGGCGCTCTCCCATGTCCCTGACCCGGACCTCCTGATCCGCACGGGCAACGAGCAACGCGTCAGCAATTTCCTCCTTTGGCAATGCGCATATACCGAGCTCTACTTCAGTGAAAAACTGTGGCCCGAATTCGATGAGGCGGCACTTGACGAAGCCATCGCCGACTATTCGCGGCGCGAGCGCAGGTTCGGGCTGACGCCGGACCAGCTCGTGCCTGCCGGTTCGCAGCGCAAGGCTGCCTGAAGGCCCCCATGCTCAAACAGCGCGTCATCACCGCCATTGTCCTGCTGGCGATCCTGTTGCCCGCGATGTTCCACTCGCCACAGGCGTTTGCGGTGGTGGCACTCGTCCTGATTGCAGCCGGCGCCTGGGAATGGGGCCGTTTCAGCGGCTATGGCGACAGGCCCTCGCTGCTCGCGGGGGGTGCCTGTGTCGCGCTATGTGCCGGATCCTGGTATGCCGGCCTGCTGGTCCGGCCGTTGCCGGTGCTCTGGAGTACCGTTGGTGCGCTGTGGGTACTCGGCGGCGCCTGGTTGCTGCGCGGCGGCGTGCCGGTTTGGGGGCGTATTCCACGTGGCGCGCGGCTGGTTGCCGGGCTGCTGGTGCTCTGGATGGCCTGGCTGGCCGTGGCGAAAGCCCGCCTGGTTGGCATCAACTTCCTTCTGTCGATCCTGGTCCTTGTCTGGGCCGCCGACATCTTTGCCTATTTCGCCGGCCGCGCCTTTGGCCGGCGCAAGCTGGCGCCCGCCATCAGCCCCAACAAGAGCTGGGAAGGTGTCTGGGGCGGCATGACCGGGGTGGTTGTGCTGGCGCTGGCATGGGTCTGGGCTGACGGGCAGTTTGCAGCGCAGCAGGATAGCGCCAGCTTCTATTCCGGCTTGTGGGTACGTGGCTGGTGGTTCCTGCTGATCGCCGTGCTGTTCATGGCAGCCATGAGCGTTGTCGGCGACCTGGTCGAATCCCTGATCAAGCGAAGTGTGGGCCTGAAGGACAGCAGCGGCCTGTTACCCGGCCACGGCGGTGTGCTTGACCGCGTCGATGCGTTGTTGCCGACGCTGCCTCTTGCCATGATGCTGGCATCACTGTGACCACCATGCCGCACCTTGTGACTGTCCTGGGTTCGACCGGCTCGATCGGCGTCAACACGCTGGATGTGGTGGCGCGTCATCCCGGGCGCTTCGGCATTTTCGCGCTCAGTGCGGCGACGCAGGTTGACCTGATGCTGCAGCAGTGCGCGCGATTCCGTCCCCGCTATGCCGTCATGGCGAGTGAGCCGCACGGGCAGGCCCTGGCCGCGCGTGCGAAGGCGGAAGGTCTCGATGTGCAGGTGCTCTCGGGCGCAGCTGCCCTTGAAATGATTTCCTCCCACGAAGAGGTGGACAGCGTGATGGCTGCGATCGTCGGCGCTGCAGGCCTGTCGGCCTGCCTGTCCGCAGCCCGGGCAGGCAAGCGCCTGCTGCTGGCCAACAAGGAGGCCCTGGTTGTCGGCGCGGAACTCTTCCTGGAGGCCGTGAGGCAGGGCGGGGCAACGCTTTTGCCGATCGACAGCGAACACTCCGCCATCTTCCAGTGCCTGCCCGAGGATGCCGCGGCCTGGCCCGCGCGGGTGGAAAAAATCATTCTTACCGCGTCCGGCGGGCCGTTTCGCAAGCGCGCACCCGAATCCCTGGGTGACGTCACGCCCGAGCAGGCCTGCGCGCACCCCAACTGGGTGATGGGCCGGAAAATATCGGTGGATTCGGCCACGATGATGAACAAGGCCCTCGAAGTCATCGAGGCGCGGTACCTGTTCAACCTGGCGCCGGAACAGATCGAGGTCGTCATCCACCCCCAGAGCGTCATCCATTCCATGGTCCAGTTCCGTGATGGCTCCGTCGTTGCCCAGTTGGGCACCCCCGACATGCGCGGGCCCATCGCCTATGGCCTGTCCTGGCCGGAGCGTGTTGAAAACGGGGCGCCAGCGCTCGATTTCATGAAGCTGCCGCCCATGACTTTCGAGCCGGTCGATCCCCGCTTGTTTCCCGGCCTGCAGCTTGCCTGGGAGGCGCTGAAGGCGCCTGCAGGCACCACTGCCGTGCTCAATGCAGCCAATGAAGTCGCCGTGGCGGCGTTTCTTGACAGGCGCATCCGCTTTGACGAGATCCATCGCGTCAACCTTGCAACTTTGTCGGCCGTGCCGGGGTCCAAAGCCGGCTCACTCGAAGAGTTGCTGGCCCTGGACGCAAGGGCGCGCGAGGAAGCGGGCCGGCATACCGGCCTCCGGGCTGCCTGACATGCTGGAGATTCACATATGCTGACCGTTGTTGCATTCATCGTCGCGTTGGGGCTGCTGATCGCCGTGCATGAGTATGGGCACTACAGGGTGGCGGTGGCCTGCGGGGTCAAGGTCCTGCGCTTTTCGGTCGGGTTCGGCAAGACCGTCTTCCGCTGGCAGCCCAAGGGCTCACCGACGGAGTTCGTCATCGGGGCCTTTCCGCTGGGCGGCTATGTCAGGATGCTCGACGAACGAGAGGGTCCGGTCGCGCCTGAAGAGCGGCACCTGGCATTCAACAACAAGCCATTGCGCGCGCGGGCAGCCGTCGTGGCGGCCGGACCGGCTGCCAACCTGCTGCTGGCCGTGCTGCTGTATTCCGCTGTCAACTGGTATGGGGTTCAGGAGCCCGCCCCGGTGCTGGCGAGCCCGGTAGCCGGTTCGGTTGCCCAAGCCGCCGGGTTGCGTGGCGGTGAGACGGTGTTGCGCGCCGGGTTTACGGACGACACGTTGAGCGACACGCGATCATTCGCAGACCTGCGCTGGCTGCTGACGCGCGGCGCGCTGGATGGCCGCGACGTGCGTCTGGAGGTGGCTGCATCAGCCAATGGCGCCTCGCGCGAGCTGGTACTGCGCCTGAGCAGCATTGACGCCAGGGAGGCCGACGCCGCGCTGTTCCGCAAGGTCGGCATCCTCGGGCCCTGGACGCAGCCGGCCCTCGGTGAGGTCATGACCGGCGGCGCCGCTGAAAGGGCCGGCCTGCGCCAGGGCGATGTCGTTCTGGCGATTGGCAGCCTGGCGATCATCGATGGCGTGCAGTTGCGCGAGGCCATCCGCGCCTCGGTGCAGGGTGGCAAGTCGGTGCCCCAGCCCTGGCGCATCGAGCGGGCGGGGCGGGTCCAGGTGTTGCAGGTGACCCCTGAAGTCCGGACGGAGGGCAACGTCACCGTCGGACGCGTCGGCGCCTACGTGGGTGCGCCGCCAGCTTTCGTCAGTGTCCGCCATGGCCCGCTCGAAGGCCTGTACAACGGGATCGTACGGACCTGGGAGGTGTCGGTACTGACGCTGCGCATGATGGGGCGGATGGTCATCGGCGAAGCGTCGCTCAAGAACCTGAGCGGCCCGCTCACCATAGCCGACTATGCCGGCAAGTCGGCAAGCATGGGCATTACCCAGTACCTGGTCTTCCTGGCGCTCATCAGCGTCAGCCTCGGGGTGCTGAATTTGCTCCCGCTGCCGGTTCTCGACGGTGGGCACCTGATGTATTATCTTTGGGAGGCAGTGACGGGCAAGGGTGTGTCTGACGCATGGATGGAGCGGCTGCAGCGCGGTGGCGTGGCAGTGTTGCTGGTCATGATGTCGATTGCCCTGTTCAACGATGTCACCCGGCTCTTTGGTTAACCTTTTGGCCGGCCCAGCATGGCAACTCCGGCAAACCAGCAATTCATGAAAAAACAACTCAATCGCTTCCGTTTGCGTACCGTTTCGGCAATGGCAGCCCTGGCTTTGATGGCCAACACGGCATGGGCGGTTGATCCGTTCACCGTGAAGGACATCCGGGTCGAGGGGCTGCAGCGCGTCGAACCCGGCACTGTTTTCGGTTCGCTGCCATTCCGTGTGGGTGACCTTTACAACGACGACAAAGGCACGGCCGCCATCCGTGCGCTGTTCGGCCTTGGCCTGTTCAAGGACGTCAGGCTGGAGGTGTCCGGCGATGTCCTCGTCGTGGTCGTGGAGGAGCGGCCCACGGTGGCCGATGTCGATTTCTCTGGCACCAGGGAGTTCGACAAGGATGTGCTCAAGAAGGCATTGCGTGACGTGGGCCTGACTGAAGGCCGGCCCTATGACCAGGCGCTGGCCGACCGTGCCGAGCAGGAACTCAAGCGCCAGTACATCAACCGCAGCCTCTACGGCGTCGAGGTCGTGACCACGGTCACTCCCGTGGAGCGCAATCGCGTCAACCTCACCTTCACGGTGACCGAGGGTGAACTGGCCAAGATCAAGGACATCCGCATCGTCGGTGCACAGGCCTTCAATGAGTCCACACTCAAGGGACTGTTCGATCTGGACACCGGCGGATGGCTCAGCTTCTATACCAAGTCAGACCGGTATTCGCGCGCCAAGCTCAATGCCGACCTTGAGACGCTGCGTTCGTACTACCTGTCGCGTGGCTACCTTGAGTTCAGGATTGATTCCACGCAGGTTGCCATCTCGCCGAACAAGCAGGACATCTCCATCACCATCAATGTCACTGAAGGCGA
>CAZFKW010000268.1:0-5941 GCA_964519795.1 uncultured Ramlibacter sp.
T
This sequence comes from uncultured Ramlibacter sp., assembly GCA_964519795.1. GTDB lineage: Bacteria > Pseudomonadota > Gammaproteobacteria > Burkholderiales > Burkholderiaceae_C > JACMQX01. Next base: position 2 of record CAZFKW010000268.1, read on the forward strand.
CGCGCGCCTACCTCTACAAGAAGCTGCCTGACGCTGCCTGACGTGGCCTGACGTGGCCTGACGCTGACTGATGCGGCCGGACCGGCGGTGCCGTGCAGGCACCGCGCCGGCTCATGGCATCAGGTGCGCGGCGAACCACTCCAGCGCTGCGCCGCTCGACTCGGCAAACCGCTCGATGTAGGGCTCATAGTGGCTGGCGCCCTCCACCACCACAAGCTTCTTCGGCTGCCCTGCCCGCTCGAACGCAGCCAGCTGCAGGTCCACAGGCGTGAGCTCGTCATTGCCCGCAACAATCATGAGCAGGGGTGTCGGCGCGATCTGCTCGACCCACAGCCCCGGCCGGTAACCCATGGCGAGTTCGCGGCTGAGCAGCGTGATGCTGTTGGGGTGCCCGGCGCCGGGAAACGCGTCAACCAGGTATTTCATGCTGCCGCTGCCGGGCTCAGCCACGGGCACGCGCACGGGCGGCAGGCCCTGGGCGCGCTGCTCCAGGTCGGCGTAGACCCGGGCGCGGAAGGCCTCCAGCGCCGGGCCGGGCATGCGCCTCCTGCCGGCTTCACCGCCGTCAATCGTCATGACCTGCGACACCACGCATTTCACGCGGCGGTCAATCGCCGAGACCACCAGCGCGTGGCCGCCCGAGTAGCTCGTTCCCCACAGGCCGATGCGCTCGCGATCCACGCCCTGTACGTTGCGAAGCGCAGAGAGCGCGTGCCGCATGTCCAGGATCTGCCGCCACGGATCGATCTCGCCGCGCGGCTCGCCGTCGCTGGCGCCCAGGTTACGGTGGTCATAGACGAGGCAGATGAAGCCGGCTGCGCAGAACACATCGGCGTAGCGGTCCAGCGACTGTTCCTTGAGCGCTGAAAAGCCGTGCGACAGGAGGATGGCCGGGCGCAGGCCCCTTGCCGCGCCCGCCGGGCGGTAGAGCCAGCCGCGCAGCGTCGTGCCATCGGCGCTGAACTCGATGTCTTCGCGGTGCCCCGCTGGAGATGCCGCTGTGGTCATGGATGCGTTCCCTTGCCGGAATTGTTGTCTGCGATGGATGACGCAGTGTCGTTGCCGCGCACACTTGCATGACGCGACGCAGACACTTGGCCGTCAGCCCTTGAGTTGCGCCATCGACGTGAGGCCAAGCGCGCCATCGACGATGACGTTCTCGCCCATCATGTAATCGGCGTCCGGCCCGGCCAGGAATGCGATCACGTTGGCGATGTCTTCCGGCTGCCCGACGCGGCCCTGCGGGATGAACTTCGTGCGCGCCGCCTTGCGTTCCGGGTCCTTGTAGATCCAGTCCACCAGCGGCGTATGGATGACGCCGGGCGACACCGTGTTCACGCGGATGCCGTCAGGCGCCCACTCGATGGCCATCTGCTTCATGAGCATGATGACGGCGGCCTTGGCGGGGCTGTAGGGCCCGAGGCCCGGCTGCGGGTTCAGCCCCGACACCGAGCCCACCGTGACGACCTTGCCGCGTGATGCCTTGAGCATCGGGTAGCAGGCTTTTGCCAGCATCCACGGGGCGCGGGCGTTGAGCGCGAACACATAGTCCCAGTCGGCAACATCCAGTTCCGTCAGCGGCACTCGCTTGCCCTTGCCGGCATTGTTGACGAGCACGTCGAGCCCGCCGAAGGCCGATTGGGCAAGCGCTGCGGCAGCGTCGCACACGGCCTGCTCCGTGATGTCGCCGGCCTGCCCCACCGCTGTGGCGCCAGCCGCGCGCAGCTCCTCGCAGACGGCTTCCACGCGGTCGGCCATGAGGTCGGCCACGACTACCTGGGCGCCCTTGCCCTCGCGCGCAAGACTGTCCTGGTTGAGGCGAAGGCAGGTGGCGCGGCCGATGCCGCTGCCCCCGCCCGTGACGATGACGCGCATATCTGTCTCCGGTTCGTTCTGGTTGAATGGTGGTTGAAGTGTCGCAGTTGCCTGCCTGCCTGGCAGCCTTCACTGCAAAACACATGCCACGCGAGACAGCACACGGACACAGCGGCGTTTTCGCAATGGCACGTGTCTTGCTCCCTTGCCCGCAGGAGACAACCCCATGAACACGCCGATTCACGGCCACTGCGAGCCCCGCTTCCAACCGGTCCACGATGCTTTCGCCGCCAACTTCGCGCAGGGGCTGGAGACGGGCGCCTCCGTCTGCGTCATGCTGGAGGGCCTGCCCGTCGTTGACCTGTGGGCCGGCCACAGGGACGCCGCCTGTACCCTGCCGTGGGAGCGTGACACGATCTGTAACGTCATGTCGGTGACCAAGGCCTTTGCGGCCACCTGTCTGCATGTCCTGGTCGACAGGGGCCTCGTTGACCTGGACGCTCCCGTGGCCCGCTACTGGCCCGAGTTCGCAGCCAACGGCAAGGACGGCATCCTGGTCCGCTGGCTGCTGGACAACCGCGCCGGCCTGCCGGTGCTGGCCAACGACCTGTGGCCCGGCGCCATCCTGGACTGGAAGGCCATGACCGATGCGCTGGCCGCGCAGGCGCCGATGCTTCCGCCCGGCGGCGAGCCCGCGTACCACATCCGCACGGCGGGCTTCCTGGTGGGCGAGGTGGTGCGGCGCGTGAGCGGCCGCAGCCTGGGCACATTCTTCAGCGAAGAGATTGCAACGCCCTTCGGCATCGACTTCGGCATTGGCCTGACCGATGCGCAGCTGGCGCGCTGCGCCGAATTCATCCCGCAGTCCTCCGGCACGCTGCTGGACGCCAGCATGCATCAGGCCGACGGCATGATCGCCCGCGCTGCGCGGCAGCTGCCCAAGCCGCTGGACTACAACTCGCCGGACTACCGCAGGGCGGAGATCCCGTCCACCAACGGCCACGGCAACGGCCGCTCCGTCGCGCGCTTTTATTCACTTCTTGCGCAAGGTGGCGAGCTGGAGGGGCGGCGCCTGCTGAAGCAGGAGACACTGGACGCCGCACTCGTCATGCAGCACGCCGCGCGCGAAAGCGTGATGGGGCGGCAGTACCGGCAGGCCCTGGGCTACCTGCTCAACACGCCGGGCGACTTCGAGATCGGACCCAACCCGCGCTCCTTCGGCCTGCTGGGCGCCGGCGGCGCGCTGGGCTTTGCGGACCCGGACATCCGCATGGGCTTCGGCTATGTGGAGAACCGCATGCACGCGGCCATGGGCCTGGGCGTGCGCGCGCCGGCGCTGCTCAACGCGGCCTACGGCTGCATGGGCTGAGGATCACGGCTAACAAAACCCCGTTCGGGCTGAGCTTGTCGAAGCCTTCATGCGTTGCATCGCGGCAGGCCTTCGACAGGCTCAGGCCGAACGGGGGGGTAGCCAAACGCCTGGGGAAGTGCCATTAGGCTCAAGTCCAGGCAAACATTGAAAACACAAGGAGACAGCATGAACATGGATCTGGGATTGGCGGGCAAGGTGGTGGTGGTCACCGGCGCGGGCGGCGGCGTGGGCCGCGCGATTGCGCTTGCGTTTGCGCAGGCGGGCTCGCATGTGGCGGTGAACGATGTAGCGGCTGGCGGCCTGGAAGAAACGCGCGCCATGATCGTTGCCGCCGGTGCAAAGGCCCATGCCCAGGTGGCCGACATTTCAGACGCCGCGCAGATGGCGGCCTGGGTCGAAGCCGTGGAGGCCGCGCTGGGACCGATCGACGTGCTCGTGAACAACGCTGCAGTGATGACTGTCGTCGGCCCGTTTGCCGAAGTCGACCCTGCCGCCTGGGAGCGGGACATCCGCATCGGCCTTCTGGGCACCCTGACCTGCACCCGCGCTGTCCTGCGTCCCATGCTCGCGCGCGGCGCGGGCGGCAGCATCATCAACATTGCCAGCGACGCGGGCCGCGCGGGCAACGGCAACCTGGTCGGCTACTCGTCGACCAAGGGCGGCGTGATGGGCTTCACCAAGGCGCTGGCGCAGGAAGTCGGCCCGTCCAACATCCGCGTGAACGCGGTATCGCCCGGTTCCGTGCGCGCACCCATGCGCGACCAGGTGCTGCACGACATTGAATCGCGCCTTGGCAAGGAGGGCGTGGAAGAGCGCGAAGCCAAGCGCATGGCCGGTGTGCCGCTGCGCCGCATCGCGGAACCGGACGACATTGCGCGGCCGGTGCTGTTCTTCGCCTCAACCCTGGCGCGGCACGTGACGGGCCAGGTGCTGAGCGTGAACGGCGGCTTCAGGATGTACTGAGCGCCAGCGCCTCCATGAGCAGGGGCACCCCGACCGAGCAGGTGTGGATGCCCAGCACGCTGGTGAGCTGCAGCACCTCCATGATCTGGGCGGACGTCGCGCCCAGTGCCAGGGCGCGCTGCATGTGCAGCTTGATGCCCGGGCCATGCAGCAGCGTGGTTGACGCATGCACGGCAATGCCGATGAGTTCGCGCGTCACCGGATCAAGCGCCCGCGTCTGCCAGGCCGCACCGAGATAACCCGCGTAAGTATCGAAGGCCAGGGGGTCCAGGCGCAGCATCGCATCGCAGCCCGCATCCCAGTGGCCTGTGGCGTGCTCAAAGGCGCGCTTGCGCTCCACCTGTGACTCGTCCAGTGGTGCAGGCGGCGCGTCGCCCTGCAGGGCATCGAGCAACATCGGCGCCGCCACGGTGGAAGTGATCAGCCCGATAAGGCTGGCCATCTGCAGGACTTCCATGATCTCCTGCGCGGACGCGCCATGCCGCAGGGCTTCGCGGATATGCATCTGCAACCCGCGCCGGTACAGGTGCGTGATGGCCCCGTCAATTGCGATGTAGACGAACTCCTTGACCTTCGGCGGCAGCGGCCCCGTGGCCCAGGGCGTGCCGGTGAAGGCCAGGAAGGCTTCAAAAAAGTCCGGGCTGAAGCGCAGCGTGCCGTCCAGCCAGGGCGTCCAGTAGCCCCGGCGGGCGATGAAGTCCTCTTTGAGCTTCTGCCGCCGTGCGTCCGGTTGCGGCGCCGTGTCGGCAATTGTCACCAAGCCCCCGGCTCTCAGTCCAGCTTGATCCCGCCGACCTTCTTGACGATATCGCCCCAGACCGTGAAGTCGCGTTTGATGATGGCATCAAACTCCGCAGGCGTGGTCGCGGCGGGCACAATGGCGTCCGCAGTCACCCGGTTCCTGAACTCCTCGCTGCTGGCAGCCTCCACGACGGCGCGGTAGAGCTTGTCAACGACGGGCTGGGGCGTGCCCTTGGGCACGACGATGCCGTTCCAGGAACCCATGGCGAGCTCGGGATAGCCCAGCTCGATGAAGGTCGGCACCTGCGGCGCGCCGGCCAGGCGCTTTTCCGACGAGATGCCCAGGCCCAGTTCCTTGCCGGCGGCGATATGCGGCAGGTGCGGCGGCAGCGAGTCAACGATGCCCTGCACCCGGCCGGCCAGGACGTCCTGCAATGCCGGGCCGGCGCCCTTGTAGTGGACCGGCACGATGTCAATGCCCATGCGCGTCTTGATCAGCTCGCCCAGCAGGTGCGATGCGCCGCCGGGTCCGGTCGTCGCGTAGTTGAACTTGTTGGGGTTGGCCTTGGCCCAGGCAACGAACTCCTTGAAGTCCTTCACCGGCAGCACCTGCGGATTGATGATGAGGCCGACCGGGATGTAGCTGGTCAGCGAGATGGTCTGGAAGTCATCGGCCTTGTACCGCACTGACGAATAGGTATGCGGCGCAATCGTCAGCGCACTGCCGCCGGCCATGAAAATGGTGTAGCCGTCAGGCCGGGCCCGCGCCGTGTACTCGGCAGCAAGGGTGGTACCCGCACCGGGCTTGTTCTCGATCACGACCTGCTGTCCCAGCGTTGCGCTCATGCGCTTTGCCAGGATGCGCGCGTGCATGTCCGACTGGCCGCCCGGCGCATAGCCGACCACGAGGGTGATGGGGCGCTCGGGCCAGGCGGCCTGGGCGCTGGCCGCCTGCGGCAGCGCCATCGTGAGCATGCCGGCGAGGCCACAGGCCAGCAGTGTGCGTTTGGTGAGGGGTTTGCCAGCGTGTTGTTGCATGGGTGAATCTC
>CAZFKW010000269.1:0-5925 GCA_964519795.1 uncultured Ramlibacter sp.
ATTGCATCAGCCATCGCCCGTGCGCTCGGCGCTCGGCGCGCGGCGCCGTGACGATGCCAACGCGCTGGTGCAGCATGCGCTGCTGATTGCCTGCGCCTTCGCTGCGGTGTTCATGCTCGCGGTGATCGGGGGACGGCGCTGGCTGTATGGCCGGATGGGTGGCACGGGCGCTGCTCTGGAAGCGGCGCTCACCTATTCCAACTGGGTGTTTGCCGGGGCGGTGCTGGTGTGGGTCTTCAACTCGTTGTCAGCCGTCATCCGCGGGACAGGCAACATGGCTCTGCCGGCCGTCGTCACCATCGTCGGCACATTGTTCCTCATCCCGTTGTCGCCATTGCTGATCTTTGGCTGGGGACCGGTGCCTGCCATGGGCATTGCGGGCGGCGCCGCAGCATTGCTGATCTACTACGCGGGCGGCTGCGTGGCGCTCGCCGCCTGGCTCTGGTCCACCAGCAGCCTGCTCAAGCCTTCGTTTACCGCGCACAACTGGCGCTGGCCGCTGTTCAGCGACATTCTGCGCGTGGGCCTGGTCGGCACGGTCTCCACGGTGGCCACCAACCTCGCCATCGGTGCTGCCACTGCGCTGGCGGGTGGCTTTGGCACGGCTGCCATTGCGGGCTACGGAACGGCCTCGCGGCTGGAGTATCTGCTGGTGCCCCTGGTCTTCGGGTTGGGTGCGCCGCTGCTGTCCATGGTGGGTACCTGCATCGGCGCGGGCGACCGGGAGCGTGCCTTGCGCGCCACCTGGGTGGGCGCTGCGATCGCGGCCCTGCTGGCTGAGGCCATCGGCCTGTGGGCGGCATTGTTCCCGCTCACATGGCTCAGGCTCTTCAACAGTGATCCAGCCGTGCTGGAGGCGGGGGTCCTGTACCTGCGCGTCGTGGGGCCGGCTTATGGTTTCTTCGGGCTGGGGCTGGCGCTGTACTTTGCCTCGCAGGGCGCGGGCAAGCTGCTGTGGCCGGTCATCGGCAACATTGCCCGGCTGGCCGTGGCTGCACTGGGCGGGTGGGTCGCCTTGCAGGCCGGAGGCGGGCTTGTGCCGGTCTTCGCCGCCCAGGCCGTGGCACTGGTGGTCTATGGCGTCATCAACTGCTGGGCTGTCGCCGGCGGCGCCTGGTTCGGCGCTGTGGGCTGGCCCCGGACTCCTTCGAATCTGCTCAGGAAATTTCAGCGCGCCTGAATGCTTTGGCGTTCGTTCTGTTTGGTGCCGATGTGAAAAAGTCACAAAACCAGGGGCATGCGGTGTAAAACCCGGGCGCTTTCGTTGATGCCTCACTGGTTTTGATGCACTCTTGGGAAAAACCAGAAAGCGGTTGTCGTTGCCGCAGCATTTCATCCATGATCCTGCATAAAAGCGGCCTCCTGAGAGCCGGCCTGGACCCAAGCCACTGGCTGGGCAGCACCCCCGTCCTTGACCTGCTGGATGACAGGCTCCGGCTGCGCGCGCAGTCCCTGACCCAGCTGGCCAAAACCGACCGCGAACGAGCCATCAGCATCTATGGCTACGTCAAGGCCATGCCCTATTGCGCGCCCGGCAGCGCACGCTTTCCCACTGCGCGCCAGCTGCTGGACCAGAAGGAGGGCGACTGCTATGGCAAGTCCACACTGTTTGTAGCCCTGCTGCGGCTGGCCGGCATTCCGGCCCGCTTGCGATTTGTGCAGCTCAGGGGCGAAATCCTGCGCGGTTATGTCAACGGCCTTGAAAAAGTGACCCACGCCATCGTCGAGGCATGGATTGGCGGCCGGTGGGTCAAGACCGACACCCATGTGTTTGACATCCGCTACCTCGTGGCCGCGCGCGACAGGCTCATTGCCAACGGCTGGGACGTGGGCTACTGCATCCACCGAAAGGCCCAGAGCATCTGGGACGGCCACAACGACGCGTATTCAGCCCTCACGCCCGACGACGACAGTGGCATGCCGCTGGCCGATCTCGGGGTATACAACGATGCGCAGGAGTTCCTGGGGTCCGGCTCAGCCGGCGGTGACCCTTTTTCCCTGCTCAGGGCCGTTCGCTGGAACGTCTTTACCGGCCGCATGGCGCGCGGCATCCGCAGCCTGCGCGAAGAAGAGGCGATCGGTCAGACGGCCACGGTGTAATTCAGCGTCATGCGCCCGCCGTCGACGGTGACGATCTCTCCCGTCACATAGCTTGCGGCATCACTGGCCAGCCAGGCGACGACGTCGGCAATCTCGCGCGGTTCACCCAGGCGCTTCATGGGCGTTCGGCTCATGATCTTCGCTCTGGCCTCATCACTTGTCAGTACCGCCCTGGCAGCCAGCTCGGTGGCGATCGTCCCCGGCGCGACGGCATTCACCCGGATGCCCTTGTCGGCCAGTGCCAGCGCCATCACCCGCGTGAGCTGGTTGATGCCGCCCTTGCTGACGTTGTAGCTGGCAATGTTCGGGATGGTGAGCACGCCGTTGACCGAACTCATGTTGATGATGTTGCCGCTGCCGGCTCTGGCCATCTCGCGGGCGACGGCCTGGCCCACGAGGAACGAGCCCTTGATGTTGACGCGCAGGACGGCGTCAAAGTCAGCCTCGGCAATGTCCAGGAACTCCGCGGCCTTGAAGATGCCCGCGTTGTTGACCAGCACATCGATGCGGCCGTGCGCTGCCATGGCCTGCGCCACAAGCGCATCGACCTGGGTCTTGTCGCCGACATCGCAATGCACATACAGCGCGCCCAGTTCAGCAGCCAGGGCCTGGCCGCGCGCGTCGTCCACATCGGCGATCACGGCCCTGGCCCCGTCGCGTACAAAACGTCGGACGCAGGCCTCGCCGATCCCTTGCGCGCCGCCAGTCACAAGGCAAATGCGGCCGCGCAGGCCAAAGCTGATGTCAGGAGATGAGGGGGCTGGAGTGGTGGTGCTGGTGCTCATGCGGGAATGGTACCCGTCCAGGCGTCGCGGAACCGCTGCGCCGCAGCACGCACCTGGCCTGCAGTCGTGCCTGGCCTGTACAGCGCAGAACCGATGCCCAGGCCGTTGGCTCCCGCCGCGCGCCAGGCTGCCATGCTGTCCGGCGTGATGCCGCCCACGGGCATGAGCAGGGTGTCGGCCGCCAGCACGGCGCGCAGTGCCTTGAGCACGCCGGGCGAAATCATTTCGGCGGGGAAGAGCTTGAGGCCGTCAGCACCCGCGTCCAGCGCCGCGAGGGCTTCGCTGGGGGTGATGACCCCGGGCAGGCTGACCATGCCAAGGCGCACGGTCTCGCGGACCACCCCGGGATTGAAGTTGGGCGACACCACGAGCCTGCCGCCTGCTGCGTGCACGTTGCGCACGTCTGCCGCCGTGAGGACCGTGCCCGCGCCGACAAGGGCCTGCGGAAACGCATGGGCCATGCGTTCAATGCTCGTGAGCGGTTCGGGCGAATTGAGTGGCACTTCAATGAGCCGCCAGCCGATGGCGCACAAGGCATCGCCCACGTCCACGGCTTCGTCAGGAGTGATGCCGCGCAGGATTGCGATCAGCGGCAGCGCGGGCAGGGCAGCGGTAAAGGTGTCATGTGGTGTCATGGGTGTGCCTGGATGTTGAGTTGACGGCGCGGGGTCAGCCTGCCATTGATCGGGACAGCGCAAACAGTCCTTGCCAGGTGGCTTCCGATCCTGCCGTGCGGACGCTGACGCCGCGCTGCGCCAGGGCCAGGTCGTAGCGGCGTATCAGGGCATCCGAGCCCATGACCACAACCTCGTGGATACCATCCAGCGTCTGCGTCCGGAGTTCTTCGCCGATGACCAGGCCCGACAGGTAGCTGGGCATTGCCTCCGCGGGCATGCGGTCGAACAGTGCCAGCGTGCGCACGCTGAAGGCCGTCTGCAGCAGGCTGGCGCTGCGCAACGCATGCGACACGCCGCGGGAGAACGCCGCTTCGTCGAGCGCACCGTCCTGTTCAGGCAGGGTGCGCGAGAGGATGGAGTGCTGGCGCAGCAGCGCATAGAACTCGCCGGTCATGTAGCTGCGAAAACCTTCGATGCGGCCGTTCACGGCGCGCACCCATTTGCTGTGCGTGCCCGGCAGCACGAGCGTGGCGTCCTGCAGGCCCAGCAATTGCAGCGCGCCAAACACCTGGACCTCTTCACCGCGCATCACGTCAGGCACGCCCTCGTTCTCGCACGAGAGGCCGGGGACGATGGCGAGCCTGCCTGAAACTGGAGCTGACTGTTCAGAGTGGGTTGTCATCCCGGACTCGATCCGGGATCCATGTCCCGCCTGCCCGGTTTCAATCCAGCGAAGAGCCTGTGCCAAGTCGCCAAACCCCGCAGGGCAGGCGCAATACGGCGCCTCCACCCATCCCTGGCGGCTCCCCGCCATCCCGCTGATCAGGCACAGCGGCACCTCGCCGGCCCAGTCACCGAACAGCTCCGCGAACACATCGGGAAAGCCATCGGCAGGCACGGCCAGGATGCCGCGCGCGAAGGACCGTTCCGCCACAACCCGTCCCTGGCCATCCATCAGCGCACCACGCAAAGACGAGGTGCCCCAGTCCAGCGCCAGCAGTCCGCTCACAGCAAGGCCCGCACCTGATCGGCACGGGGCAGTGGCGCCACGGCGCCAAACCCCTGCACGGCGAGCGAGGCCGCCGCATTGGCATAGCGCGCGGCATCAAACACCGTGTCGCCGGCTGCCATGCGGGCCAGCAGGTTGCCGCAGAAGCAGTCGCCTGCGCCGGTGGCGTCAACCGGCGTGACGGTACGGCCCGGCACGCGCTGGCGCTGCTTGCCATCGCTCACAATGCATCCCTCGCTGCCGAGCTTGAGCACGACAGTTGCTGCACCGAGCGCATGACTCCAGTCCACAATGGCGTCGGGCTCGCCCAGTCCGCTGAGCGCCGTCACGTCATCCACGCTGGGAAGGAAAATGTCGCACAGCGCAATGGCCTGTTTGATGCCCGCACGCGCCTCGTCCAGCGTCCAGAGCTTGAGCCGCAGGTTGGAGTCGAACGACACCAGCGTGCCGGCCTGCCGGGCCTCCACCATCGCGGCAAATGCTGTGTCCCGCGCGCTGGCAGAGATGGCCAGCGAGATGCCCGAGACATGCAGGATCCTCGCGCCGGCAATCGGCGCCGAGGGCAGCCACTGCGGCGTCATGCGGCTGGCTGCCGAGCCCGCGCGCAGGTAGCTGAACTCATGGCCGTTGGCCCCGTGGGTGACGAAATAGACGGCCGTGTGGGCCGTGGTATCCCGCTCGATGCTGCGGGTGTCCACGCCTTCGCGGTGCCACAGCGCGAGCAACTCGTCGCCAAACCTGTCCTGTCCTATGCGTGTCAGGTAGGCGGTGCGCGCGCCCGCACGCGCGGCGGCAATCACCGCGTTGCTGGTATCGCCGCCAAACCCCTGCAGGTACTGCGGCTCTGCGGCGTGGGTCTGGTTGAACTCAACCATGGCCTCGCCGAGTGCGACAACGTCGAAAGCCTGGTTCATGACGAACTGCGCATGACAAAAATGGCTGTCATTGCGGACTTGATCCGCAATCCATGGTGGCCGGGAAAATTGCTGGCATTCGTGGCGTGGATCCCGGATCAAGTCAGGGATGACAGTGGTGGTGGATGATCAATCAGTGGTTATCGCGCGGCACAAAGGCCCCGCGTTTGCCGACCAGGAAGTCCAGGTCGGCACCTTCATCGGCCTGCAGCACGTGGTCGGTATAGAGCTTCCAGTAGCCTGAATCAAGCCGGCCTTTCGGTGCTGTCCACGTGGCCAGGCGCTTTTCAAGTTCGGCATCGCTGATGTGCAGGTGCAGCTTGCGGTTGGGTACATCGAGTTCGATGATGTCGCCGTTGCGCACAATCGCCAGCGGCCCGCCGGCGGCTGCTTCCGGCGCGGTATGCAGAACCGTCGTGCCATAGGCGGTGCCGCTCATGCGTGCATCGCTGATGCGGACCATGTCGGTGATGCCCTTGCGCAGCACCTTGGGCGGCAGC
>CAZFKW010000270.1:0-1407 GCA_964519795.1 uncultured Ramlibacter sp.
GGTCAGGCAGCCGGGCACCAGCCAGGCGCCCGGCTGCAATCTCCGGTGCCAGATCAAACCACAGCGTGAGGTCGGGCTGGCGGATCCCCTCCAGGCCCTCCGCAGCCTGGACCCATTGTTCCAGCTGGGAAAGCACGGCTTCGTCAAAGCCCCTGCCGCTACCCTGATAGGCAAATGTGGCATCAGTGAACCTGTCGCACAGCACCACCTCACCACGTGCCAGGGCGGGTTCGATGACCTGCTGCAAATGGTCACGCCGCGCGGCAAATACCAGCAGCGCCTCGGTCAATGAATCCATGGGATCGCCGAGCACCATGGCGCGCAACTTTTCGGCCAGCGGAGTTCCGCCGGGCTCGCGCGTCTGGGTCACAGCCCTGCCCTGCGCCTTGAATGCAGCCGCCACGGTATCGATATGCGTGGACTTGCCAGCGCCGTCAATGCCCTCAAAGGTGATGAAAAGCCCTGCCCTGCTCATGATGGCTATTGTCCGCGCTGGTATTTGTTGACGGCCCGATTGTGCTCTTCCAGCGTCGGGCTGAACTGGCTGGTGCCGTCGCCGCGCGCCACGAAGTACAGGTCTTTCGAGCTGGCGGGCTGTACGGCCGCCAGCAGGGAGTCCTTGCCTGGCATGGCTATGGGCGTGGGCGGCAGTCCGGTGCGCAGGTAAGTGTTCCACGGCGTGTCGGCCTGCAGGTCTTTCTTTCGGAGGTTGCCGTCAAAGGCCTCACCCATGCCGTAGATCACTGTGGGGTCGGTCTGTAGCGGCATGCCGATGCGCAGGCGGTTGGCGAACACGCCGGCAATTGCAGGCCGGTCACCGGGCCGCCCGGTTTCCTTCTCGATGATGCTGGCCAGTATCAGGGCTTCGTCAGCTGTCTTGAGCGGCACTCCGGGTTGCCGCTGTGCCCATGCGGCCTCCAGCCTGCGGTCCATGGCGCGCATCGCACGGCGCAGTACAGCCATGTCGCTGGAACCACGTGCATAGGTATAGGTATCCGGAAAAAAGCGGCCCTCGGGGTGCAGCCCGGGGCGCTCCAGCGCCTTCATCAGGTCAGCGTCGGACAGGCCTTTTGAATCCGGCTTGAGCGTTGACTCCCTGGCCATTGCGGCGCGCACCTGCCGGAAGTTCCATCCCTCCACCAGCGTCACAGCCTCCAGGGCCTCCTCGCCACGGGCAAGCTTGCGCAGCAAGGTGCGTGGTGTGATGCCTGTGGTCAGTTCGTAACTGCCGGCCTTGATCATCCGGGCCTGGCCTGAGAGACGGAACCACCAATACAGCAACTCGGGATTGACCTGCGCGCCGCTTTCAGCAACGGCATTGGCAACGCCTCGCGGCAAGGTTCCCGGCTCAACCGCCAGGTCAACCGCAGGCGCCCGCAGCGGTATCGGCTGGTACACCCACCACAA
>CAZFKW010000270.1:1417-5888 GCA_964519795.1 uncultured Ramlibacter sp.
GCGCGATGGCCGCGATGGCGCCGGAAAGAAACAGACTGACCAGAAGGCGACGCACGGGGAACTGCCCTTACACGGATGAATGGATTCGACCGGGCATGATAATTCACGCCATGACACACGCATTGAATGGGGTTGTACAACTGGCGCACCTTGGCGTCATCCGTGTGGCGGGCGACGATGCCGTCAAATTCCTGCAGGGCCAGCTGACCCAGGATTTCGCCTTGCTCAAGCCTGACGAAGCCCGCCTGGCGGCATACTGCTCGGCCAAGGGCCGCATGCAGGCCAGCTTCATTGGCTACGCGTTGGCCCCGGACGATGTACTGCTGGTCTGCAGCCGGGACATCCTGGCCCAGACGCTCAAGCGCCTGTCCATGTTCGTGATGCGTGCCAAGGCAAAGCTCACGGACGCAACGCCCGAATTTGCGTTGTATGGCCTGGCGGGCGAGGCCGCTGCCGGGTACTTTGCCGATCCGTCAGCCCCGGCATGGAGCCGGGCTGCTTCCGGTGAGGCACAAGTCATCAAGCTTTATCCCGGGGGCGGCCAGCCGCGCGCATTGTGGGTGGCCCCGGATTCATCACCTGCACCACAGGGGCCGGCACTTGACCTTGCGCTTTGGCAATGGGGGGAGGTGCAAAGCGGCGTGGCCACGCTCACCGCACCCATCTTTGACGCCTTCGTGCCCCAGATGCTCAACTACGAATCCGTCGGCGGCGTGAACTTCAAGAAGGGTTGCTACCCGGGCCAGGAAGTCGTTGCGCGCAGCCAGTTCAGGGGCACACTCAAGCGCCGGGCGTTTCTGGTCCATGTCGACGGGGAGGCGCAAGCGGGCCAGGAAGTGTTTGCGGGCGCTGAAGACACCCAGCCGGCAGGTATCGTTGCCCAGGCTGCACCTGCGCCGCAGGGTGGCTTCGATGCCATCGTTTCCATGCAGACGGCTGCCGCACAGGCTGGCAGCTTGCATGTGGGCGCCTCAGGGGCGGCAGTCAGCGTCCAGCCGCTGCCCTACGCCCTGCTCGAAGACATCTAACCCGAATATTTCATGAGCAAGAGTCGGCAATCCCCTGCCGAGGCGCGTTGTCATTGGTATTCGATGTCAATGTCAACCGGGGACTGCCAATGCCAAAGTGTGCCGAAGTGCAAGTGGAATTTGGGAGAGTTGGACGCCGCGTGATCGAAGCGGCGTTTGACGGAGGCGACATCGTCAGCGATGGCGGGGTATTGCTGCTGCGCCGTGTCGATGAACGGATCGGTTTGACGCGAGCAGTGGCAGCCGCGTTTGGCGACAGCCGCCGCGCAGCCAGCGTCACCCATGGTGTGCGAGAGATGCTCGCGCAGCGCCTGTACGGGCTGTGTTGCGGCTGGGAAGACGTGAGCGACCACAACGTGTTGCGGCGCGACCTGGCGCTGCAAACGGCGGTAGGCCGCGCCGACAAGCTGGCCTCCGGGCCGACGCTCAGCCGGCTGGAGACCTCAGCCACGAGCGAGCACGCGGCTGCGCTTCACGGGGTGTTGATCAAGCAGTTCATCGCCAGTCATGCCAAGCCGCCCAAGGAGCTGGTGCTGGACATTGATGCCACCCACATTCCATTACACGGCGCACAGGCTTTGGCTCCATAGGTATTTCATCCAGCGCCTGGCTGGCACGATAACACCAAATAAGCTCGCAGCCCAAGCCGGGGAAGGGGTAATCATTGCCTGTGCGCGCTCATTGGCACTCGCCCAGGTTCCAATGAGGTCGAATTCACCCACCCCGCCGCCGCTAAGCGCCCAAAACCTCCCGCGCACTCATACAGCACTGGACTCATGAAATATTCGGGCCAGGAGTCTGGGCGGCAAACTCCTTGGCAGTTCAGCGCCGGCGCATCTGGCGCGCGGCCAGCGTCAGCAACACCACGATCACCACAGCAAACCAGACGAACGACCAGTTGGCGATGGACAGCCCCAGGAAGGTCCAGTCAATCTTGGTGCAGTCGCCGCTGCCGCGGAAGATCATCGGGATGGCGCGCTTGAGCGGGAAGGTCTCGATCATCCCGTAGATGTCGCGCCCGCAGGAGTAGGACTCGGGCGGGAACCACTGGAGCCAACTCTGGCGCGCGGCGGTGAAGGCGCCGCCAGCAGCGAAGATGGCGCTGAGGGAAATTCCCGTGAACAGCAGGCCGCGCATGCGCCCGGCCATCGCACCCAGGGCGGCAAACACGCCCACCAGCACAAGTGCATAACGCTGCACCACGCACATCGGGCACGGCTCCAGGCCGACTATATGCTGCAGGTACAGGCCAAACGCCAGCAGGCCTGCACAGACAAGGCTGACAAGGGCCAGCACGCGACGCGGATACTTGTCAAAAAAGGCGCCAAAAAAACCCAGAAGCATTGCAATCCTTCAAGGGGGGCGCGGCTTCTTGATGCATCAGGCCACGCTCTCCGCACTCTCCACAAACACACGGGCGCGCCGCGGTGTCACCACCAGGGTCTCGCCCTCCCGGAATCCCAGGTCCCGGAACTGCTGCGCGGGGATTTGCGCCTCAATGATGGGATCCTTGTTCGAATTGTCCGATGGTTTGGTGTCTTCGGCCGGAATAAGTTCCAGCCGCGCGATCGGGCCAACCACGATGGCCCTTGCCAGCTGGACCACCAGGCCGCGCGTCCTGCCGCCTTCGTCAAGGTCCTGGCCGGGTGAATAGCGCTGCACATCCAGGTCATGCGGGCGCACATAGGCGAACGCCCTGGCGTTCTGCACCCCGGCATGCTCCGGTGACTGCAGTTGCATCCCGTCAAGATGTACTTCGCCTTCATGGGCTCGGCCATGGAACAGGTTTACATCGCCCAGGAAGCCATACACAAACGGGCTGGCCGGGTGCTCCCACACCTCCTGCGGCGTGCCCACCTGCTCGATCTGGCCCTTGTTGATGACGACGACCCTGTCAGCCACTTCCAGCGCTTCTTCCTGGTCATGCGTCACGAAGATGCTGGTGACATGCAGCTCATCATGCAGCCGCCGCAGCCAGCGGCGCAGTTCCTTGCGGACCTTGGCGTCCAGCGCGCCAAACGGTTCGTCCAGCAGCAAGACCTGAGGCTCCACCGCCAGCGCGCGCGCCAGGGCGATACGCTGGCGCTGGCCGCCCGACAGCTGCGCCGGGAACCGGTCGGCCAGCCAGTCAAGCTGCACCAGCTTGAGCAGGTCGTGCACCTTCCTGCTGATCTGCTCGTCGCTGGGGCGCTGGTCGCGCGGCTTGACGCGCAGGCCAAACGCCACGTTCTCGAAAACCGTCATGTGCCTGAACAGCGCATAGTGCTGGAACACAAAGCCGACGCGGCGCTCGCGCACATGCTTTTCGGTGGTGGCCTCGCCGCTGACCAGGATGCTTCCCTGGTCAGCAGTCTCAAGGCCGGCAATGATGCGCAGCAGCGTGGTCTTGCCGCAACCTGAGGGTCCCAGCAGGGCCACTAGCTCCCCGGACTCGATGTTCAGGGAAACGTCGCGCAGCGCCTGGAAGTCGCCAAACTGCTTGCTGATGTTGCGGATTTCGATGCTCATGTGCTTGCTTTCAGGAGGACGGGCTGGACTTGTGCCCCGGAAGACCGCCCTGGAGGCTGTTCCGGCGGCAACTCGGCGGCGGCCTTTTCTTCGCGTTCAAAACGCCACTGGACGAACGACTTGATGGCCAGCGTCACAAGGGCCAGCAGCGCCAGCAGTGAAGCGACCGCGAATGCCGCGACCGACTGGTACTCGTTGTAGAGCACCTCCACATACAGCGGCATGGTGTTGGTCTGGCCCCGGATGTGGCCCGACACCACCGACACCGCGCCAAACTCGCCCATGGCCCGTGCGTTGCACAGGATTACGCCGTACATCAGGCCCCACTTGATGTTGGGCAGGGTCACGCGCCAGAAGGTCTGCCAGCCCGTCGCGCCCAGCACGATGGCTGCCTGCTCCTCGTCGCTGCCCTGCGCCTGCATCAGCGGGATGAGTTCGCGCGCAATGAAGGGGAAAGTCACGAAGATCGTGGCCAGGATGATGCCGGGGACAGCAAACACGATCTTGATGTCATGGGCCGCCAGCCATGGGCCGAACCAGCCCTGCGCGCCGAACACCAGCACATAGATCAGGCCCGCAACGACGGGCGACACCGAAAACGGCAGGTCCACCAGCGTGATCAGGAAGGCCTTGCCGCGGAACTCGTACTTGGCAACGGCCCATGCCGCCGCCACGCCGAACACCAGGTTCAGCGGCACCGCGATGGCGGCAACGAGGAGCGTCAGGCGTATCGCAGACCAGGCGTCAGGCTCCTTGAGTGCCTCCACGAACGCCGGAACGCCCTTGCGCAGTGCTTCGGCGAACACGGCGGCCAGCGGCAATACAAGGAACAGGAACATGAAGACCAGCGCAATCCCGATCAGCGTGTAGCGGACCCAGGCCACCTCGTTGGAAGTGTGTGATGTATGCATCATGCTCATGCCATCGCTCCGCCC
>CAZFKW010000271.1:0-5881 GCA_964519795.1 uncultured Ramlibacter sp.
GATTCCTGTGGCCCGTTGAGCGTCAATCAGGCCGGCGTCAAGAGCCCCTCCAACTGCTGGTGACCCACGC
Source organism: uncultured Ramlibacter sp. (assembly GCA_964519795.1). Lineage (GTDB taxonomy): Bacteria > Pseudomonadota > Gammaproteobacteria > Burkholderiales > Burkholderiaceae_C > JACMQX01. The sequence continues at coordinate 71 of CAZFKW010000271.1, forward strand.
GATGAACCTCCACAGCCCATCGCCCCATTCCACGCGCGGGTTCACGCTCATCGAGCTGATGATCACTGTGGCGATTCTTGCGATTACGGTCTCGCTGGCTGCGCCGGCATTCAGGGAGCTGCTGGTGGCCCAGCGCATGAGGTCAGTCGCCTACGACATGACCAGCGACCTGGTGCTTGCCCGCAGCGAAGCCGTCAAACGCGGGCAGAACGTGACCATCGCACCACAGGCCAGCGGATGGCAGGCCGGGTGGACCGTCCGTGTGCCCTCGACCGCCGATCTCGTGGCAAGCCGCAATCCCGCAGGCGACGGCGTCACCTTCACCACATCACCGGGCACCGTCACCTTTGACCTGAACGGACGGCTTGAAAGCACGTCATCAGTGATCCGCTTCGAGCTGTCTGACGGCGCCTCGCGCAACCGCTGCATTTCCATCGACCCGTCCGGACGCCCCAGGAGCGTCGTCGCGGCCTGCCCATCATGACAACGACTGAGACCACCCACGCCAGGCAGCGCGGCGCCGCCATGATGGAGGTGCTCGTCACCATGCTGATCATCGCCTTCGGCCTGCTTGGCTTCGTGGGGCTGCAGGCACAGACAACCCTGTCGCAAGTGGAGGCTTACCAGCGGACACAGGCGCTCATCCTGCTCAATGACATGTCCCACCGCATGGCGCTGAACCACAAGAACATCGCTTCCTATGTGGCCAATGACATCGGCACGACGGATCCCGGGGCCTGCGCGGCAGCAGCCACCCTGGCGGCGCGGGACATCTGCGAGTGGAGCGAGTTGATCCAGGGCTCCAGCGAAACAAAGGACGGCGCCAAGCTGGGCGCCATCACCAGCGCAAGGGGTTGCATCAGCGCCATCAGTCCCACCCAGTACCTCGTGAGCCTGGTATGGCAGGGCGTGCAGCCATCGGGCGCTCCCGCCACGACCTGCGGCGCCGATGCGTACTCCAGCGAGGACACGCGGCGGGCCGTCACCACAGTGGTCAATATCGCAACGCTCGGGACATGAGGCGCGCAACGACTCCAGCCCCAGGCCCTGCGCACCGGATCCGGCACGCGCAGGGAGGGCTTTCGCTGGTCGAGCTGATGGTCGCCATTGCGGTCGGGCTGATCCTGGTCACGGGTCTTGCGACACTGTTTGCCAACACCAGCCAGTCCGGCAATGAGCTGGACAAAAGCATCCGCCAGATGGAAAACGGCCGCTACGCCGTCGAGCTCATGAGCGAGGACATCAGCGTCGCAGGCTACTACGGCGAGCTTGCCACCGAAGGCATGACATGGAGCACGCCGGATGCCTGCGCCACTGCGCTGGCATCGCTTGGCTGGGACAATGCCGCCTCCACAATACCGGTGTACCTGACGGGACTGAGCGCGGCACAGGCGGCAGCGCTTGCCTGCCTTCCCGACCACAAGGCCGGAACTGCGGCCCTCGTCCTCAGACGACTGGACACCACGGCAGCGGCGCCCGCAGCAGCGGCATCCGCTAGCGCCTGGGTGCAGACATCCCGCTGTGCGACCGACCCGAACGCAACGCGCTTCATCATCTCGTCCACGCCTTCGGACTTCACCCTGCGGGAGCTGGACTGCGCGGACATCAACAGTGTGCGGCGCTACATCTCGCGCATTTACTACGTCGCGTCCTGCAACGAATGCGGAACCGACAGCATCCCCACACTCAAGCGGGCAGAGGTCCATGGAACGGGCGTCAGCGTTGCGCCGCTGGCCGAGGGTATTGAGGAAGTTGCCTTCGAGTTCGGCTTTGACACTGACGGCGATGGCGTTCCGGACATCTTCCGCAGCGCGCTCAGCGGGGTGGCCTCCGCTGCGGACAACGACTGGAGCAATGTCGTGGCGACCCGCCTGCATGTGATGTCGCGCTCCACGGAAACAAGCGCCGGCTTCACCGACGGCAAAACGTATTCGCTGGGTCTGGCAGGCAACCGCGGGCCATTCACCGACAACTACAAGCGGCGTGTGTATTCGACCACGGCCCGCCTGAACAACCCGGCCGGCATCAGGGAAGAACCATGACAGGACCCTCCAGGCCCGCACAATCCCGGCAGCGGGGCATTTCGCTCGTCGTCACCATGATCTTCCTCATCGTGATGAGCATGTTTGCGGTCAACGCATTCAACAGTTCCAGCAGCAACATGCGCATCGTCGGCAACATGCAGGCGCGCCAGGAAAGCATCGCGGCGGCGCAGCAGGCCGTCGAGCAAACCATCAGCTCGACCCTGTTCACAAGCAACCCGGCGGGAGTTTCCGCCAACCCGGTGGCCGTGGACATTGACGGCGACGGCAATGCCGACTACTCGGCCCAGCTCACGCCACAGCCGCGCTGCTACCGCGCCAAGGCCATCAAGACCAGCGAGCTGAACCCCGGCACAGCGGCAGACATTGCCTGCCTGCGCTCCGGCGTGGTGCAGAACTCGGGGCTGGACACCCCGGACGCCGCAGCCGATGCGGGCAACTCCCTGTGCGCCAACACCGAGTGGAACATCCGCGCCGAAGTGACCGACACCCGCACCTCCGCCCGTGTGGCCATCAACCAGGGGGTGTCGGTACGGGTTCTTGAAACCGACGCCGCCAACTCCTGCACGTGAGGACTCCCATGATCCGCTACCTCCAACGCCTCGCCCGGCATGCCGCTGCAACGGCAGCGCTGCTGCTGGCTGCTGGAGCGCACGCCCAGTACGCGAGCGACATCGACATCTATGCAGGCGTTGCAGCAGCCAATGCAGCGCCCAACGTGCTCATCATTGTGGATAACACGGCCAACTGGAATACGGCGTTCAACAATGAAATGGCCGCATTGATCGCCACCATGAACAACCTGCCGGTGGACCGCATCCGTGTCGGCCTGATGATGTTCACTGAAACCGGCGGCGGCAATTCCGGCGCCGACGGCGGGTATGTGCGCTCCGCCATCCGGCTGGTGAATGCCGACTACCAGACCAAATTCAAGGCCCTGCTGTCCAGCCTGCATGTATTGAATGACAAATCCAATGGCGGCAAAGCCGGCCTGACCATGGCTGAAGCCTGGTACTACTTTTCGGGCCTGGCGCCCAACTCCGGCAACAACAAGAACAAGACCGACTTCAACGGCAATACGACCGGTACAGCTGCGTCGCAGGCCATCTATGCGCTGGGCGGCAACGCGCTCGCGTCCAAAAGTGCGTCTCCCTACGCATCACCCATCCTGGACCCATGCCAGCGCAACTACATCATCTACATCAGCAACGGCGCGGTGCAGGACAACAATTCCGACACCACCAATGCGTCCAACCGGCTGACCGCAGCCTACGCCGCCGCCGGTCTTACACGTCCGGCCGACATCACCCTGTCGCCTTCCGGCTCACAGACTGGCGTGGGCGACGAATGGGCGCGGTTCATGAAGGCGTCCAATCTCGGAATCTCGACCTATACGGTGGATGTTGACAAAGTCACCACTGGCCAGGGTCCGGGCTGGACTGCAATGCTCAAGAGCATGGCCGCCCGCAGCGGCGGCGAGTACTTTGACGTCAACTCCAGCGTCGGCGGCGGTGCACAGATCGCGGAAGCCCTCAACAAGATCTTCAACCAGATCCAGTCAGTCAACAGCGTGTTTGCCTCAGCCAGCCTGCCGGTCAGCGTGAACGCACGCGGCACCTACCTGAACCAGGTGTTCATGGGCATGTTCCGGCCCGACGGCGACGCCCGGCCGCGCTGGCGCGGCAACCTCAAGCAGTACAGGTTCAATTACGACCCGACCACCGACACCCTGCAGCTGGGTGACGCCAACGGCGACGCGGCGATCAGCGGCGCCACAGGCTTCCTGTCCCCCTCCTCCCGGTCGTTCTGGTCCACCACCAGCACCTACTGGGTGAACCAGCCGCTGGGCACCCCGCCAACCACGACTGATGCGCCGGATGGCGAGGTGGTTGAAAAAGGCGGGGCGGCGCAGCGCATCCGGCCGCAACATCTATACCTGCCTGTCCTGCGCCGCCAACACAGACCTGACCGGCACCGCCACCCAGTTCATCACCGCGACCACCGCCATCACGACCACCACGCTGGGGGTGGCCACCGCAGCGGACCGCGCCAACCTCATCAACTGGGTACGCGGCACCGACAATGCGGGCGACGAGTTTGGCCCCGGCGGCACCGTGACAGTCCGGCCCAGCGTGCACGGTGACGTGCTGCACTCACGTCCGGCCGTCGTGAACTACGGCGGAGCGACAGGTGTCATCGTGTACTACGGCACGAATGACGGAGCCCTGCGCGCCGTCAATGGCAGCCAGACGGGCGCCAACGCGGGCAATGAACTGTGGAGCTTCATCCCGCAGGAGCACCTGGGCAAGCTGGCGCGCCTGCGGGCCAACACGCCTGAGGTCCGCCTGTCCACCACAGTGGTGGGCACGCCCTTGAGCGCGACCTCTCCCCTGCCCCGTGACTACTTTGTGGACGGACCGATCGGCGTCTACCAGAAGGTACTGGCCGACGGCAGCATCGACAAGGTCTACATCTACGTCACCATGCGCCGGGGTGGCCGCGTCCTGTATGCGCTGGACGTGACAAACCCGGCGGTTCCACGCTTCCTCTGGAAAAAAGCTCCCGCGGACATTCCGGTGCTGGGACAGACCTGGTCCGAGCCACGCGTGGCGCGCATCAAGGGGCATGCGAACCCGGTCATCATCATGGGCGCCGGCTACGACAACGTCGCCGAAGACGCCGCTACCCCTGGCACCACGACGGCGGGCAACGCCGTGCTCGTGATAGATGCCGTCAACGGCAACCTGGTCAAGCAGTTCAACACCGACCGCAGCGTGCCTGCCGACGTGTCGCTGGTGGACTCGGACTACGACGGCCTGGTGGACCGTGCCTATGCGGTGGACCTGGGCGGCAATGTGTACCGCATCGACTTCGAGGCCGGCGCCAGCTTTGCCGTGACGGACTGGGGCATCTTCAAGCTGGCAGCGCTGACCGGCGCCGGAACCCGGAAGTTCTTCTATGCGCCGGACGTCGTGCTGTCCAGGACTTTTGCTGCGGTACTCGTCGGCTCCGGCGACCGTGAGAAGCCCCTGGCCAACACCAGCAGCGATGCCTTCTTCACCGTGTATGACAACAAGGTGACCAAGGGCACGCCTGGCACCTTCACCGCCATCACCCCGTCGAGCCTCGGCCAGGCGGGCACGGCCGATGATGTGACAGCTGGCTGCTACATCCCCATGAACCCGGCGGGCGAGAAGATCATCAATGCCCCGGTGACTGTGGGTGGCATCACCTATTTCAGCACCAACAAGCCCACACCACCGGCGGCCGGCACCTGCAGCGCCAACCTGGGCGAGGCCAAGGTCTATTCGGCGCCGCTGTTCTGCAAGGCGGCCATCAGCAGCACGCTGACAGGCGGCGGACTGGCCCCCAGCCCGGTCACCGGCGTAGTGACCGTCTCGTACACATCAGAGACGGGGCAGACCCTCTCCAAGCAGGTTCCTTTCATCATCGGAGCCCCGAACAGCAAGGGATCCGGCATTGAGGGCTCGAAAGTCACGCCAACCGTTACTCCTACACGAAAACGCAGGTACTGGTTCCTTGAAGGCGCACGCTAGGCTACAGTGGCGGCCATGCATGACCGTCTGTCGTGGGCACAAGCTGCCTGCTCCCGTGTACTGCGCCCATTGGTCCGCCTTGCGCTGGCCATGGGGCTCAAGCACCAGCACCTGGACGAAATGCTGCGCAACCTGCTCATCGAAGATGCCCGCCGCCTGTGGAAGTCGCGCGGAATCGCCCGGCCCAACGTCAGCCAGATTTCGGTCACAAC
>CAZFKW010000272.1:0-5877 GCA_964519795.1 uncultured Ramlibacter sp.
GGGCATTGCGTTGCCGGGCGTGGGCGCCTATGCGTCACCGCTCGGCGCAGTACCCATTGATACGCTGGCTGCCGATGCCATTGCAGACCTGCCGTTTGTGGTGACGCGGCCGGATGCGCATGGCCCCGAGCACAGCCTGGAGGTCCACCTTCCGTTCCTGCAATGCGCGCTCGGGGCGTTTGAACTGTTGCCGCTGGTTGTGGGTGACGTCACGCCGGCGCAGGTCGCGCAGCTGCTCGACCGGCTCTGGGGCGGCCCCGAAACGCTGCTCCTCATCAGCACTGACCTCTCGCATTTCCATGCGTATGACGACGCCAACCGCATCGACGCCGAGAGCTGCAACAAGGTCATGGCGCTTGATGCCACGCTCAACCATGAGCAGGCCTGCGGCGCCACGCCAGTGAATGCGCTGTTGCAGGTGGCGGCGCGCAAGGGCCTGCGCATCGAGCAGATCGAGCGCTGCAACTCCGGCGATACGGCGGGGGACAAGGACCGTGTTGTGGGTTATGCAAGCTTTGCGCTGTATGAGGCTGAAGCCGGCAGCACTCAGGGCGGCGTACTGTCAGCGGAGCAGGGTCTGGCGCTGGTACAGCTGGCGCGGGCGAGCCTGCACGAAGCCACTGGCGCATCGAAGGAGCCCGTGCCCGGGCTCAAGAGCTTCCAGGCGCCCGGCGCGGCGTTCGTGACGCTGACACAGGCCGGCCAGTTGCGCGGCTGCATTGGCAGCCTGCAGGCCAGCCGGCCGCTGGCGGACGATGTGCGCGCCAACGCCATGGCGGCGGCTTTGCACGACCCGCGCTTCAAGCCCGTGTCGGCGGCAGAGGCGCCCGGCCTGGTAGTGGAGGTGTCGGTGCTGACAAAGCCGCAACCGCTGGGCTTTGCCAACGAGTCCCACGCCATCTGGCAGCTGCAACCGGGCCGCGACGGCGTGATCTTCGAATGCGAAGAGCATGGCCGCGCCTGGCGCAGCACCTACCTGCCGCAGGTGTGGGAGCAGATTCCAGATCCGCGCGCCTTCATGGCGCACCTGAAGGTCAAGGCAGGCTTGCCGTTTGACTATTGGTCCGGGCAGGTACGGCTGTCGGTCTACCGCGTGCAGAAGTTTTCGGAGAGCGAAGGATGAAGACTGCCATGTGCGCGGGGAGCGACTGATGGCGGTGACACCCGCCATGGCTGTTGCCGGTGCAGTGGCTCACCCCGGGCGCTGGTGGCATGCACTGCCGGACGGCCGGATCCAGTGCGACCTGTGCCCTCGCGAGTGCCGCCTGCAGGAAGGCCAGCGGGGCCTGTGCTTTGTGCGCGAACGCGCAGGCGACGCGATGGTGCTCAACACGTACGGCCGCTCCTCAGGCTTCTGCGTGGACCCGATCGAGAAAAAGCCGCTCAATCATTTTTACCCCGGCAGCAGCGTGCTCAGCTTCGGCACGGCGGGCTGCAACCTGGCCTGCAAGTTCTGCCAGAACTGGGATATCTCGAAAAGCCGCGATGTGGACAAGCTGGGCCAGCAGGCCTCGCCCGAAGCCATTGCGCAGGGTTGCCTGCAGCTGGGCGCAAAGTCCGTGGCCTACACCTACAACGACCCGGTGATCTTTGCCGAATACGCCATGGATGTCGCCGACGCATGCCGCGCCGTCGGCGTGAACTCGGTTGCAGTCACGGCGGGCTTCATGCATGACGCCCCGCGCCGCGAGTTCTACGCAAAGATGGACGCAGCCAATGTGGACTTGAAGGGTTTCACCGAGGCTTTCTACAAGGAGCTTTGCGCGGGCGAGCTGCAGCCGGTGCTGGACACGCTGGCCTATGTTCACCACGAGACATCCTGCTGGCTGGAAGTGACCACGCTGCTCATTCCAGGCGCCAACGACTCTGAAGCCGAAATTACCGCGCTCAGCCGCTGGATGCGCCAGGAGCTCGGCCCGGATGTGCCGCTGCACTTCACTGCCTTCCATCCGGACTTCAAGATGACCGACCGCCCGGCCACCACGCCGCAAAGCGTGATGCGCGCTCGCCGCATTGCCATGGACGAAGGGCTGCGCTACGTCTACACCGGCAATGTGCACGACACCGAAGGCGGCACCACCTACTGCCCGCGCTGCAGCACGCCGCTCATCGGGCGCGATTGGCACCACATCACGGCCTACCGGCTTCACCAGGGCAACTGCTGCCCGAAGTGCGACTTTCCGCTAGCGGGGCGGTTTGACCGCGTGGAAGGCGAGTTCAAGCAGTTCGGCCGGCGCCGAATTCCCGTCAGCTTCGCGCCTGCAGGAAGTCCCTGATCAACTGCACGGTTTGTTCCGGCTGATCGCGCTGTGGCGAATGACCGCAGGCCGGGAGCTTGTGCATCTCGAAAGGGCCGAGGGTGGGCGCGATCTGCTCGATTTGCGCCATCGAGCCGTAGATGTCGTCCATGCCCTGCAGGGCCAGCACTGGCGACCTGATGCGCCGGCAGTCCTCGCGGATGTCAAAGCTGCGGAACGCCGGGCTCAGCCAGGCATCGTTCCACTGCCAGAAGGCGCTGTCCACGTCGGCGTGGTAGCGCGACAGGCGCTTGCGCAGGTCGCCGGCTTCATAGGCAGCGCGGGCCTGCTCGATGGAGCGCACTGAAATGTCCTCCACCATGACGTGTGGCGCCATGACGATGCAGGCTGCGGCCTCATGCCGGCTTGCGTACAGCAAGGCGATGGTCCCGCCGTCCGAGTGGCCAAGAATTACCGGCTTGCTGATGTCCAGCGCCTCCAGCAGCGCAGGCAGCACCTCCCAGGCCTGCAGGTGCATGTAGTCCGGCGGTAGCCGCCCCGCGCCACGCACATCGGGCACCGGGTCTGACTGCCCGTATCCGCGCCGGGAGTAAATCATTCCGCGCCTGCCGGTGGCAGTACAGACGGCTTCAGGCCACGAGCTTCCGCCGCCCATCCACATAGCCACCGAGCCCAGGCCCTCATGCAGGAAAACAACCGGTGCCAGCCCCGCGTCGGCCCCGGGCGGCGTGATGCGCATGACCTCCAGCGCCGCGCCGTTGATGTCGATGAGTTCCATGCGCCGATGGTAAGGGAACGTCCTGCCCCGCGCAGGCCGGTGCCTGTCGCCCGTTCGAGCTGAGCCCTTCGACAGGCTCAGGCCGAACGGAAGAGAGTCAGGTCGAGCGGGGAAGAGTCAGGCCGAACGGGATTTCAGCCTGAACGGGATTTGTTGATTGAGACCACTTGAGCAAGGGCCATTCGCGTTAAGCTTGGCACCATGAGCCCGTTTCTCGACTCTTTCTGGCGCGCGGTGGCCTACTGCGTTCACCCCCGCGTCATTGCCCTTTCATTCCTGCCGCTGATCCTGATGGTGGCCCTCGCCCTGGGGCTGGGTTACTTCTACTGGGATCCCGCGCTGGACTGGGTGCGCACCTCGCTGGACTCCTGGTCCATCCTCAACTCGCTGTGGCAGTGGCTGGAGGGTATGGGCGCAGGCGGCCTGAAGGTCGTGCTGGCGCCGCTCATCGTGATCTTCGCCGTGACGCCTGTGATCGTGATGCTGTCGCTGCTCTTTGTCGCCGTGCTGATGACGCCGGCGCTCACCTCCCTGGTGGCAGAGCGCCGCTTTCCACAGCTTGAGCGCAAGAAGGGCGGATCGATGCTGGTCAGCATTTTCTGGTCTTTGGGCTCGACGCTGCTGGCGCTGGTGGCCCTGTTCATTTCGATCCCGCTGTGGCTGGTGCCCCCACTCATCCTGGTGCTGCCGCCGCTGATCTGGGGCTGGCTGACTTACCGCGTCATGACCTTTGATGCGCTGGCCGACCACGCCAGCCCCGCCGAGCGCCGCGAGATTTTCAAGCGGCACCGGGGCTGGCTGCTGGGCATCGGGGTGCTCACGGGCTACCTCGGCATGGCGCCCAGCATTGTCTGGGCGTCAGGTGCGCTGTTTGCTGCTGCGTTTGTCATTCTTGTTCCTGTGGCGATCTGGATCTACACGCTGGTGTTTGCGTTCTCGTCGCTATGGTTCGCTCACTTCTGCCTGTTGGCATTGCAGAAACTCCGGGAGGAGGCAGTTGAGGTGCTACCGCCGCTGCCGCCGGATGACGGCATGCCGGCCCTTGCGCCCGTTGCGCCGGACACACCCGGGGCACCTCCTGCGCCACCAACCATCCTGCTTCCCTGATTTCCGGAACCTCCACCATGAATTTCGGCCTGATCATCGTCGGCGACGAAATCCTGTCGGGCAAGCGTGCCGACAAGCACATGCCCAAGGTGATTGAGCTGCTTGCCGCGCGCGGCCTGCAGCTTGACCATGCGGACTATGTCGGCGACTCGCGCGGGCGCATTACCGCCACCCTGTCCCGCGCATTCGCATCGCCAGATGTGGTGTTCTGTTGCGGCGGCATTGGCGCCACGCCTGACGACCACACGCGCCAGTGCGCGGCTGCCGCGCTCGGTGTGCCGCTTGAGCTCCACCCGCAGGCCGAACTGCTGATCCGCGAGCGCATGCAGGACATGGCGCGCGAGCAGGGAACAGCCTACGAGCCGGACCGGCCCGACAACATCCACCGGCTGAACATGGGCGTCTTTCCCCAAGGCGCGGCCATCATCCCCAACCCCTACAACAAGATCCCGGGATTCACCTGCACCAGCGCGCAGGGCGCCGCCGTGCATTTTGTTCCCGGCTTCCCTGTCATGGCCTGGCCGATGATGGAGTGGGTCCTGGATACGCACTACGCCCACCTGTCCGGCAAGACGCAATGGGTGGAGAAGTCTGTCATTGTCTTTGGCGCCATGGAGGCTGCCCTGACTCCGCTGATGGAAGAGCTTGAGCGGCGGCACGCCGGGGTCAAGGTGTTCAGCTTGCCCAGTGTGGATCATCTACAGTACGGGCGGCACATCGAGCTGGGCGTCAAGGGCGACCCCGATGTGGTGGGGCAGGCCTACCCGGCACTGATATCGGGCCTGGCGAGCTTCGGGGCGAAGCTTGGCCCCGAATTGGTGCGTTAAAGCCGAGCTGCACCAACTTGGTGTTATTCCAGAATGCACCATCTTGGGCAAGTTGTTTGATTCCTTTGGTGCTACATACGGAGTTCGGCGTACATGCCTTGGGCGCCGGGCGGGGCAAAATGCCCACACAATCGGGTAAGTCGATGCACCAGCTTTGGCACAAAAACTGCATTCCCCATCTGTCAAATCGCTTTTTCAACCAACCATCCAACCAGGAGAAAACTGATGGCAAAGACCGTCGCAGACGTATTGAAGATGGTGAAGGAAAACGAAGTCAAGTTTGTTGACTTCCGCTTCACCGACACCCGTGGCAAGGAGCAGCACGTCACCGTGCCCGTCTCGCATTTCGATGAAGACAAGTTCACCTCGGGTCACGCATTCGACGGTTCGTCCATCGCCGGCTGGAAGGGCATCGAAGCCTCCGACATGCTGCTGATGCCCGACCCGAACACGGCCAACATCGACCCCTTCTACGAAGAGACTACGCTGTTCCTCAGCTGCGACGTTCTCGACCCGACAGACGGCAAGGCCTATGACCGCGACCCGCGTTCCATCGCGCGCCGCGCTGAAGCCTACCTCAAGGCCTCCGGCCTCGGCGATACGGCCTTCTTCGGCCCGGAGCCCGAGTTCTTCATTTTCGACGACGTGCGCTGGGGCAATGACATGTCCGGCTCGTTCTACAAGATTGACGAATACGAAGCACCCTGGAACACCGGCTCCAAGCTCGACGGCGGCAACAAGGGCCACCGTCCGACCGTCAAGGGCGGCTACTTCCCCGTGCCCCCGGTTGACAGCACGCAGGACATGCGCGCCGAGATGTCGCTCATCCTTGAGTCCCTGGGCATCCCGGTTGAAGTGTTCCACCACGAAGTGGCCGGTGCCGGCCAGAACGAGATTGGCACCAAGT
>CAZFKW010000273.1:0-3389 GCA_964519795.1 uncultured Ramlibacter sp.
GAAGCCGGTAACCTCGGCCACCTCGGTCACGGGCAAGCCCTTGTCGGCCAGCAGCTTGGCCGTGCCGCCGGTGGACAGCAGGCGGATGCCCAGCGCATGCAGGCCCTGGGCGAGCTCGACGATACCGGTCTTGTCGGAAACGGAAATCAGTGCATTCATTTTTTGGAAGGGTCCGGGGTTTCTTACTTCTTGATCAGCTTGTGTTCCAGCAGCTTCTTGCGCAAGGTGTTGCGGTTGAGCCCCAGCCATTCGGCCGCCTTGGACTGGTTGTCGCCGGCCTGCTTCATCACCACTTCAAGCAGCGGCTTCTCCACCACCTTGACGAGCATGTTGTACATGCCGTCGGGCTCGGTGCCGCGCAGGTCCCGGAAGTAACCCTCCAGGCTGGTGCGAACGCACTCCTCTATCTGTTTCTTGCTCATGCAGTCAGTTCCATGGGGGCGGACTCGCCTTCAAATTCTTGTGTTCCAGTGGCTGCAGGCATGCGGTCGCAATCTGCGCCCAGCGCGTCGAAATATTCAGCGACTGCAGACAACTGCGCTTCGCAGCCGTCCAGCAGGTTCATGCGCTTGCGGAATTCTCCCCCGCCAGGCAGGCTGCGCACATACCAGCCGATGTGCTTGCGGGCCGTGCGCACACCCGTCAGCTCGCCGTACAGGCCGTAGTGCTCGTTCAGGTGGTCCAGCAGCAGGCGCTTGACCTCGGCCACCAGCGGGGGTGCAAGTTCAGTCCCGGTCGCCAGGAAATGCGCGATCTCGCGGAAGATCCAGGGCCGGCCCTGGGCGGCGCGGCCAATCATCACGGCGTCGGCGCCTGTCGCTGCGAGCACATCGCGCGCCTTCTGCGGCGTATCAATGTCGCCATTGGCCACCACAGGCACGCGCACGGCGGCCTTGACGGCGGCGATGGTGTCGTACTCGGCATGGCCGCCGTAGCCCTGCTCGCGTGTGCGGCCATGGATGGTCAGCATCTGCACCCCGGCCGACTCGAAGGCGCGGGCCAGCGCCAGCGCGTTTTTATGGCCCTGGCTCCAGCCGGTGCGCATCTTCAGGGTCACCGGCACGTTGCGCGGCGCGCAGGCTGCGACGACGGCTTCAACGATGGACAGCGCGAGCGGCTCATCCTGCATCAGCGCGGAGCCCGCCCATTTGTTGCAGACTTTCTTGGCCGGGCAGCCCATGTTGATGTCGATGACCTGCGCGCCACGGTCGATGTTGTAGGCGGCAGCGTCCGCCATCATGGGCGCGTCGGTGCCGGCAATCTGCACGGCGATGGGCTCGATCTCGCCGTCGTGGTTGGCGCGGCGCGAGGTCTTCAGGCTGTTCCAGAGGTCCCGGCGCGAGGTCACCATCTCGCTGACGGCGTAGCCGGCTCCCAGCGACTTGCACAGCTGTCGGAACGGCCGGTCGGTCACGCCTGCCATGGGCGCTGCGAACACATTGTTCGCAAGAGTGTGGTGACCGATTTTCATGAAAAGGCGGGGTGCGTGGCGCGACTGAACTGCTGAAAAATGAGGCACGATTGTAGCTGCTGAAAATTTCAGCAGCCGGAAATATTTTGGCGCGCACGTCCCTATACTGACCCGGCATGCAAGACTGGCTCAATTCGATACTCGCGCTCCTGGCACTGCCCGAGTACGGGTTGAGCACGCTCTTCGTGGCCGCGTTCATCTCGGCGACCTTGCTGCCACTGGGTTCGGAGCCTGTCCTGTTCGGCCTGCTGCAGCTCAACCCCGGCATGTTCTGGCCTGCCATCTTCGTGGCCACTGCAGGCAACACGCTGGGCGGGATGCTCGACTGGTGGCTGGGCTACGGTGCACATGAAGTGGTGGACAAGTACCATCATTCAACGCACCACACGCGCGTCATCGCCTGGCTGGAAAAGCTGGGGCCCAAGGCCTGCCTGCTGTCCTGGCTGCCGCTGGTGGGCGACCCGCTGTGCGCGGTGGCAGGCTGGCTCAGGCTGCCATTCTGGTCCTGCGTGGGCTACATGCTCATCGGCAAATTCATGCGCTACCTGGTCATGACGACGGTGCTGCTCTACATCTGGCCGGTGTAACAAGCCCCCCGTCCGGCCTTCGGGCGCCCCCCCGTTGGGGGGCGAAGCCAGTGGCCCGTCCTGAGCTCGTCGAAGGGCGGTTTCACGGCTTCCTGGAAGTTGGCGCTTTCGCTGGATCAGCTGCTGAATAAAAAATTCATCACGTCGCCATCCTTGACGATGTATTCCTTGCCTTCGGAGCGCATCTTGCCGGCTTCCTTGGCGCCATGCTCACCCTTGAAGGCGATGTAATCGTCAAACGCGATCGTCTGGGCACGGATGTAGCCCTTTTCAAAATCGGTGTGGATCACGCCTGCCGCCTGCGGGCCCGTGGCGCCGACGGGCACGGTCCAGGCGCGAACTTCCTTCACGCCGGCCGTGAAATAGGTCTGCAGCCCCAGCAGCTTGAAGGCCGCGCGGATGAGCCGGTTCAGGCCCGGCTCTTCCTGGCCGATTTCCGCCAGGAACATCTTCTTGTCTTCTTCTTCCATGTCGGCCATCTCGGCCTCCATCTTGGCGCAGATGACCGTCACCGGCGCATTCTGCGCGGCGGCGTAGTCGCGCAGCTTGTCCAGGTAGGGGTTGTTCTCGAAGCCGGCCTCGTCCACGTTGCCGACGAACATCGCGGGCTTGGCAGTGATCAGGCATAGCGGCTTGATGAGCGGCAGCTCTTCCTTGCTGAACGACATGGCGCGCACCGGCTTGCCTTCATTGAGCGTTGCCTGGATCCTTTCCAGGATGGCAACCAGCCGGGCCGCGTCCTTGTCGCCCGAACGGGCGGTCTTGGTGTGGCGGTGCAGCGCCTTTTCCACGGTGCTCATGTCGGCCAGGCACAGCTCGGTCTGGATGACCTCGATGTCCGAGATCGGGTCTACCTTGCCTGCCACGTGGATGACGTTGGCATCGTCAAAGCAGCGCACGACATTGACGATGGCATCCGTTTCGCGGATATGCGCGAGGAACTGGTTGCCCAGGCCCTCGCCCTTGCTCGCGCCGGCCACCAGGCCCGCAATGTCCACAAACTCCACGATCGCAGGAACGATGCGCTCGGGCTCGACGATTTCTGCCAATTGTGCCAGGCGGGGATCAGGCAGCTCAACGATGCCGACATTGGGCTCGATGGTGCAGAAAGGATAGTTTTCCGCAGCGATTCCCGCCTTGGTCAACGCGTTGAACAGGGTGGATTTACCTACATTGGGCAGGCCTACAATGCCGCACTTGAGACTCATGACATAACCTCTGAAAAGCAGGCGGCAAGTGTATGCGATGGCCGCCATGCATACCGGCGCATCCTTTGGCTCACACAATTGCAAAATGGCTTCTGGCATTGCTGGCGTCACTTGCCATGGCCC
>CAZFKW010000273.1:3431-5873 GCA_964519795.1 uncultured Ramlibacter sp.
TGCCTCACGTGCGGGCCTGGACTGACCCCACGGGCAACGCCCGACTGGCCCAGGTCACCGGCGCGGACACGGCCGCCAGTTTCAGGCTATTGTCGCGAGGAACCATCCACGCATTGGACGATACCGGCTCGCTCTGGCTGCACATTCGCCTTGTCAGGGCGAAAGGCTCACACAAACGCTGGCTGCTGGAGTTTCCATTGCCGTTGCTGGACTCGGTGACCGTGTACCAGCAGGATGAGCTCGGTCAATGGCAGGAGGGCTCGGCGGGCGACACGCTGTCGGTCGCGGCCTGGCCGGAAGCCGGACGCTACCCTTTCTTCCACCTGGACCTTCCGGCCGGGCAGGCACGCGACATTTACATACGGATCCGCCACATCACACCGCTGAGCGTTCCGGTGCGCCTCTCGTCAGAGTCGAGCCATGACAACCGGCTGCAGGTGGAGTACCTGATGCTGGGCATCGTTTTCGGGGCGCTGATCCTGCTCATCGTTGCCTGCCTGGGGCAGGGTTGGGTCCACCGTGACCCCGTGTACGGCTGGTATGCCGCCTACGCCGCCATCACCACCCTGGCCGTGGCGGCCTACACCGGCGTGGCGGCCCACATGATCTGGAGCAACTCCGGCGTCTGGGCAGACCTGGCCCAGGGGTGCCTGGCGCTGCTGGCCGGCGCCGCAGCACTGCTGTTCGTGCGGCACCTGAGCGGCATCTTCATCCGGTATCCGCGGCTGGACCGGTTCATCCAGTGGCTGGGAGTCCTGGGCCTTGTGCTGGCACCTGGCTACACCATCCTGGAGCGTGGTACCGCGCTGACGCTGCTGGGCATCTACCTGGCCCTGGCGGCCACGCTCAACGTCTGGGTATCCCTGCTCGCCTGGCGCCGCGGCGACGAGGTCGGGCGCTGGATGCTGGCTGCCTATACGCCGCTGGCGCTGGCGGTTCTGCTCACGCTGCTGCGTGTCTTTGGCTGGGTCTCCGCCAGCTGGCTGACCCAGTATGCCGTGGTGATTGCCATGGCCATCGAGGTTCCGCTGCTGCTGGTGGCGCTGAACATCCGCTCGCGTGAGCGCCACGGCGCGCAGATCCGCGAGCAGGCACTGTCCAGCCAGGATGCACTGACGGGCCTGCTGTCCACCCATCTGTTCCACGACCGGCTGCGCCAGGTGGTCAGCCGCTTCAAGCGTGACCGCGAGAGCGCTGCGGTGATCTTCATCGACCTGGTCAACTACCACCGCATCAAGGACTTTCACGGTCCGGCCGTGGCCGAGCAGAGCCTGTTGCGCAGCGTCATCAAGCTGCGCCGCCTGCTGCGCGATGTGGACACCGTGAGCCGCATCGGCGAGGCGCGTTTCGGCCTCATCATGGAAGGTGTGTCGTCACGCGCGGTGGTGACCGACCGCGCCGCCCGGCTGATTGCCTCGGGGCTGATGCCGCTCAAGGGCCTCAAGCCCGCAGTGACGCTGCAGTTCCACAGCGCCGCCGTGCTGCTCAGCGAGCGGCTGCTGCCGGCGCAAGATCTTGTCGGGGCACTGGAGGACGTCCTCGCCGCCATGTCGTCCCGCACCCGCCGCCCCATCCGCTTCCTGGAGCCCGAAGTAACCAGCCCCATGCCGCTGGAGCCTGACTCCCAGCGGGATGCGGATGAAGACCACGACAGCTCGATTCCACGGCCGCTGTAGGACTCCGCGGCACGCGTGCGCACTTCAGTCGAAGCGCCAGTCTGCCGACACGGCCTGCCCGACCTTGAGGGTCTGCTCCATGCCCGCCAGCACGATGGCGTTCATGCCGAAAGTCACTGCACCCTTCATCGAGTCATTCCTGCGATAGCCCTGCAGCATGTCGGAGACCTCCGGGCTTGTCGTGCCCGTGGCCGGATCAACATTGGGGATGGGGCAGCGCGGGCAGGGCTTGACGGCCTTGAGCTGCACCTGCTCTGACTCGCCCTCAATGCGCATTACGTCAAGCCGGTCCTCGTCATGGGCCTCGACACCCGCGAGCACGATGTTGGGCCTGAACCGCTGCATGGACACCGGGGCCTGCCCGGCGCCCTCAAGGCGTGTGTTCAACCCGGCCAGCGAGGCTTCGCTCACCACCAGTACCGCAAAGCCATCGCTGAACTGGTTGAAGGCCTCCACCCCGCCCGTCCATTTCATGCTGGACAGCCGGGGGTGGTCCGGATCAAAGCGAACCAGCCGCAGCTTGCGCCCCAGGAAGTCGCTGAACCATTGCGCCGCCACGGCGCCCATGTCATAGGCCTTCACTTCCTGATCCCACAGCCGCACCGTAGCCGGACTCTCGACCTCGTTGAGCGAGATGTGCAGTGCCAGCATGCCCGGCGCGCGCAGGATCATGTCGGCATGGCGCAGCCGGGGCTGGATCAGCGCCATGCGCGGCAGCTCGCGCTGGCTGACAAACTCTCCGTCTTCGTCCACCACCATCCAGGCC
>CAZFKW010000274.1:0-3689 GCA_964519795.1 uncultured Ramlibacter sp.
GATACAACTCGTCGAGCTGTTCGCGGCTGGTGGCGGTGACTGTCACGGTGACGCCCAGGTAATTGCCGGCCTTGCTGGCCCGCAGTTCCACTGTAGCTTCGTCAAAACCGGGGTCGAACTGGCGTGTGATGGTGACGATGGTGGAGACGAACCCGTCCACCTTGCTGCCCATGACCTTGATGGGGAACCTGGACGGATATTCGATCAGAGATTCGTTGGAGGTGGGCATGAATGATTCTAGGTGCCTGCTCACGCGGGTTGCGCCTGTTTGGCGCGCTGGTAGCCCTCGTACAGCTTTGAATAGATGGGGCCGGGCCTGCCGTTTCCAACCGGCCGGCCGTCCAGCAGGGTAACGGGCAGCACCTCCTTGCCGGCCGACGACAGGATGATCTCGTCGGCTTGCGCGACTTCATCACGACTGATGCGCCGCAGTTCGAAGGGGGTGCCGGCGTCCCGGCACAGGTCTTCGATAAGGCCGTAGCGAATCCCTTCGAGCACAAGGTTGTCGCGCGGCGACCCCAAGACCGTCCCGCCCTTGACCACCCAGACGTTGCTGGATGCGCCCTCGCTCAAGGAACCGTCGCGGAACATGATCGTTTCTGCAGCGCCCACGTCGGCGCTGATCTGCCGCGCGAACACCGAGCCCAGCAGGCTGATGGCCTTGATGTGCGCCTTGCGCCAGCGAAAGTCTTCGGCAGTCACGCAGGCCACGCCCTGATCGCGCTGGCTGGCGGGTACCGGGGCGGCAGCATTGACCATGACGAACACGGTGGGCACGAGGCCCTTGACCATGACGTGCTCGCGCATGGCCACGCCCCGGGTCACCTGGACGTAGACAGCCTGCGGACCCGGGCCGGTGAGGGCGGTATGGCCGGCCAGCAGCCGCAGGGCAATGTCTTTCCACTGGCGGGGCGTCATCGGGTTGGCGATGCGCAGCTCTGCAAGGCTGCGCTCCAGCCGGGCCATGTGTTCGTCGAACCTGAACAGGCGGCCCTCGTAGGCCGGGATCATTTCATACACGCCATCGCCGAGCAGGAAGCCCCGGTCCATGACGCTGACCTTCGCCTCCGGCAGGGTGGTGTACTCGCCGTTGAGGTAGCAGGGCAGGGCGGGGAGCTTGTGCCGGCCGGGCTGGCCGGCCTGGCGGTCTTCGGGGGCGCTGTCAGTCATGTCCCGATTGTCTCGCAGCCGCCCTGCAGCCTGCCTGAAGCCCGTTACCTGACGAAGTACACGGCGGCAATGGCCAGCCAGCCCAGCACGAAATTCACAACCACGAGCGGGTGCATCTTGCCCATCTGCTTGCCTGCAGCCGGCCAGTCCCGCGCGGCTGCGGCCTGGGTCAGGCGGCGAAACGGCCCGAAGTAGATGTGCCCGAACAGCGCGAACATCACCAGCCCGATGGTCAGCATGATGTGCTGCCCGATGGGCGCGTTCTTCATGCCCGTGGCCATCAGCATGGCCAGGCCCGTCGCCAGCAGCACCGCAATGCTCACCCACACGGCCATGAAGAACCTGCGCAGCACGGCCGCCATCAGCGGCACGCGCACCGGCGGCTCCAGCGTGGCCACCGCTACCGGGCGAAGCGCCCACAGCAGGAAGAACATGCCGCCAAGCCAGACAATGGCAGCCGCGACGTGGAGGAACTGGGAGAGCAGGTACATGTACATGGTGGAAATTTCTTGAGGTCCCGCATTGTTGCCTCATACGCAAAACACCTCTGACATGGGGGCGTCTGGCACTCCAGTCGGGAATTGCCCGGAAGCTTGCGGGTTTGTACTTATAATCAATGGCTTTGCTAAAACAACAGACCGTCACCCCGGCGTAATTTGAGATGTCAAAAATCGCTCCCGGTGACGAACAAGAAGCAGAGGAGCCCGAGGTCAGGCGCTGGAGTGCTGAAGAAGTACGCCAGCTGCGTGTGAAGAGTCCGCCGGTTTCTCCCTGGCGGGTCGTAACAGGGCAAGTCGTGGTGGGGCTGCTGGTGGCATTGGCCGCGTGGCTCCTGACGGGAAAGCAAAACGTTGGCTGGTCTGCCGGATACGGCGCACTGGCGGTGGTCATACCCGCTGCCCTGTTTGCGCGGGGTCTGACCGGGCGGTTTGCATCCCTGAATCCCATGGCTGCCGTGATGGGGTTTTTTGTGTGGGAGATGGTCAAGATCTTCTTGACGGTGGCAATGCTTTTTGCGGCGCCAAGACTGGTGGTGGGGCTGAGCTGGCCGGCAATGCTGGTTGGCCTGGTGGTGACAATGCAGGTTTATTGGGCGGCGCTGCTCCTGGGTCCCCGTAATACGAAACACTGAAGACGAGTAAACAGATGGCTGCTGAAAACGGACCTACCGCTGGTGAATACATCATTCACCACCTGACGCATCTGCAGAACCACCCGCCCAAGGCGGTTGTCGATTTCTCTGTTGTCAGCTTTGACTCTCTTTTCTTTTCCATCCTTCTGGGCATCCTGGCCTGCTTCTTCCTCTGGAAGGCTGCGAGCAAGGCCACTTCCGGCGTCCCGGGCCGCTTCCAGGCGGCGGTCGAGATGATGGTCGAGATGGTGGACACCCAGGCCAAGGGTATCGTCCACAATGCCACCAGCCGCAAATTCGTCTCGCCTCTGGCCCTGACCATTTTTGTCTGGATCATCCTGCTGAACGCCATGGACCTGCTGCCGGTGGACCTGCTGCCCGTCATCTGGGAAAAGATCTACGGCGCCATGGGCCATGACCCGCACCACGCCTACCTGCGCGTCGTGCCGACGGCTGACCTCTCCATCACCATGGGCATGTCCGTGGCGGTGCTGCTGATCTGCCTGTACTACAACGTCAAGATCAAGGGCGCCGGCGGCTGGGCGCACGAGCTGGTCACCGCACCGTTTGGCACCAGCAAGAACCCGATTTTCGCGATCATCCTCGGTGTGTTGAACCTGGCCATGCAGATGATCGAATTCATCGCCAAGACCGTGTCACACGGCATGCGACTGTTCGGTAACATGTACGCTGGCGAGCTGATTTTCCTGCTGATTGCCCTCATGGGCGGCGCCTGGTCGCTCTCGGGCACGGGCATCGGCCTGGCCATCGGGCACATCATTGCGGGTACCGTGTGGTCCATTTTCCACATCCTGATCATCGTGCTTCAGGCCTTCGTGTTCATGATGCTGACGCTGGTGTATATCGGCCAGGCGCACGACCACCACTAGGCCCGATCAAGAGTTCCGTTTCAAGAGTTTCGTTTCCCTTTTTCTTTTTCTCTCAACCAAGACCATCTAGGAGTCATCATGGAAGTTATCAGCTTTGTCGCACTGGCCGCCGGCCTCATCATTGGCCTGGGCGCATTCGGCGCTTGCGTGGGCATCGGCATCATGGGCAGCAAGTACCTGGAATCTGCTGCACGCCAGCCCGAACTCATGGGCGAACTGCAGACCAAGATGTTCCTGCTGGTTGGTCTGATCGACGCTTCCTTCATTATCGGTACCGGCGTTGCACTGTGGTTCGCCACCGCCAACCCGTTCCTGGCCCAGATCGCCAACCTGCCCAAGTAAGCATCCGCCGGACAACCGAGAACATTCCTTGGGGCTCATGCCCCTCGTGAAAGGATGAAAAGTGAGCATTACCGGTACCCTCATCATTCAGATGATCGTGTTCCTGATTCTGGTCGGGTTCACCATGAAGTTCGTGTGGCCGCCCATCGCAGCTG
>CAZFKW010000274.1:3782-5852 GCA_964519795.1 uncultured Ramlibacter sp.
GAAGATTGCCGACGGCCTTGCTGCCGCCGACAAGGCCAAGACCGAGCTTTCCGCCGCCAACCAGCGCGTGGAAGCCGAACTGGCCAAGTCGCGCAACGAGACGGCCGCACGCCTGGCTGACGCCGAGCGCCGCGCCCAGACCATCATCGAGGAAGCCAAGGCCCGCGCAACGGAAGAAGGCAACAAGATTGTTGCCGCCGCGAAGGTCGAGGCTGACCAGCAAGCCATCAAGGCACGCGAGTCCCTGCGTGAGCAGGTGGCCGCACTGGCCGTCAAGGGCGCCGAGCAGATTCTCCGCAAGGAAGTCAATGCTGCCGTCCATGCCGACCTGCTGGGCCGTCTGAAGACCGAGCTGTAAGAAGTCGAGGCACACACCATGGCTGAACTTGCAACCATTGCCCGTCCCTACGCCGACGCGCTGTACAAGGCTTCGTCGTCCGACCTGGACGGCACCGCCGTCTGGCTGGACGAGCTCGCCACCATCGCCGGCAATCCGCAGCTTCTGCAGTACGCCGACAACCCGAAGGTGACGTCCGAGCAGGTTTTCACGCTGATTACGGGCGTGGCCCAGACGGCGCTGCCTGAAGCGGCAAAAAACTTCCTGCGCACGGTTATCGACAACGGCCGCCTGGTCGCGCTGCCTGATGTGGCAGTGCAGTTCCGCGCGTTGAAGAACGCAAGGGGCGGCACGTCTGACGCCGTGGTGTACAGCGCCTTCCCGATTGACGGCGCAGCATTGGCCGATGTTTCTGCGACGCTCGAAAAGCGCTTTGGCCGCAAGCTGAACGTGAGCGTGGAGCTGGAGCCGGCCCTGATCGGTGGCATCCGCGTGGTAGTGGGCGACGAGGTGCTTGACACGTCTGTCAAGGCTCGCCTGGAACAAATGAAAGTGGCCCTCACAGCCTGATTCTGGCGTGAGGCTGTTGGGCTAATTTTTTGAAGGAAGGAAAGAGTCATGCAACTCAATCCCGCAGAAATTTCTGAACTCATCAAGAGCCGCATTGAAGGCCTGTCGGCCAGTGCTGACATCCGCAACCAGGGCACCGTCGTGTCCGTGACTGACGGCATCTGCCGCGTGCATGGCCTGTCTGACGTGATGGCCGGCGAAATGCTGGAATTCCCGCCCACCGCTGACGGCACGCCCACCTACGGACTGGCCCTGAACCTCGAGCGCGACTCCGTCGGCTCCGTGATTCTGGGTGAGTACGAGCACATCTCCGAAGGTGATACCGTCAAGTGCACGGGCCGCATCCTGGAAGTGCCCGTCGGCCCCGAGCTGCTCGGCCGCGTGGTGAACGCCCTGGGCCAGCCGATTGATGGCAAAGGGCCGATCAACGCCCGCATGACGGACGTGATCGAAAAGGTTGCCCCCGGCGTGATCGCGCGCCAGTCGGTGAGCCAGCCCATGGCGACCGGCCTGAAGTCCATCGACTCCATGGTGCCAATCGGTCGCGGCCAGCGCGAGCTGATCATTGGCGACCGCCAGACCGGCAAGTCGGCCGTTGCAGTTGACGCCATCATCAACCAGAAGGGCCAGAACATGGCCTGCGTCTATGTGGCCATCGGCCAGAAGGCGTCGACGGTCAAGAACATCGTGCGCTCGCTGGAGCAGGCAGGCGCAATGGAATACACCATAGTTGTGGCCGCCACGGCTTCCGAGTCTGCCGCCATGCAGTATGTCAGTGCCTACTCCGGCTGCACCATGGGCGAGTACTTCCGCGACCGCGGGCAGGACGCGCTGATTGTGTATGACGACCTCTCCAAGCAGGCCGTTGCCTACCGCCAGGTCTCGCTGCTGCTGCGTCGCCCGCCAGGCCGCGAAGCCTACCCTGGCGACGTGTTTTATCTCCACAGCCGCCTGCTCGAGCGTGCGGCCCGCGTGAATGCCGACTACGTCGAGGCCTTCACCAAGGGTGAAGTCAAAGGCAAGACCGGCTCGCTGACCGCGCTGCCCATCATCGAAACGCAAGCCGGCGACGTGTCAGCCTTCGTTCCGACCAACGTGATTTCCATCACCGACGGCCAGATTTTCCTGGACACCAGCCTGTTCAACGCCGGTATCCGACCCGC
>CAZFKW010000275.1:0-2781 GCA_964519795.1 uncultured Ramlibacter sp.
CTCGAATGGGAGGTTCGCAAGGACCTACCGGTTTTCCACCGTGTTGCCCGGTTCGCCAACCCGCTCGGGCCGCCGCCATCTACCGGATGGCGGCGGCAAGACCAACCGGCCAACGGAGCAACCCATGCCGCACGACCCCAGCGACACCGAAACCAGCCCCCAGCGTTTCATCATCTGCGACGCAACCCTGTCCCACGTCAAAGCCGACGACATGATCGACCAGCTCGCAGGACTTCGCGACCTGTCCAACATCTACGACTTCATCTACGCCGCCATAGACCCCATGGACGGCATACCGACCGGCGCCAACGACCTGGAGCGCGCGCAGCTCGCCTCGCTGCTCAGGATCGTGAACCGGGATTTCAATTCGCGGTTGAATGCGGTGGAAAGGATGCTGGAATCTTCATAGCCATGCAGGCAAGGCTATGAAGGAAGCGATGTCTGCCGCCCGGTTAGGAATAAACTTCGACCACCCTCGTTGAGCACAGTCAGAAAGTCCTGCATGCACCCCAACGCCCAGACCCTCACGAAGTTCTACAACGCGTTCGCGAACCTCGACCCGGACACTATGGCCCAGTGCTATGCCGACGACGCCGTGTTCGACGATGAGGCGTTCTCACTGCGCGGCAAGCGCGAGGTGGCGGGCATGTGGCGGATGCTGTGCAACACCACCAAGGCCAAGGCGCCGGACGACTGGAAGCTGGTGTTCAGCGGCATTGAGGCTGATGACAAGACGGGCAAGGCGCACTGGGACGCCAACTACCGCTTCAGCACCACGGGCCGGCTGGTGCTGAACCGCATTGACAGCCAGTTCACCTTCAACCCGCAGGGTCTGATTGCCACCCAGCGCGACAGCTTTGACTTCTGGGCCTGGTCACGCCAGGCGCTGGGCGCGCCGGGGCTATTGCTGGGCTGGACGCCTTTCCTGCGCAGCAAGGTGCGTGCGACTGCTGCTGCCAACCTGCAAAAGTTTCTGGCCGCACAGGCCGCGAAGTGAGCGCGCCATGAGTGCAGACTGGTTTGCCGGGTTTGAAACGCGGCGATTCACGCTGGCCGGTTCGGAAGTTTTTGCGCGCGTGGGTGGCAATCCGGCCAAACCACCCTTGCTGTTGTTGCACGGCTTCCCGCAGACGCATGTGATGTGGCACCGGGTGGCGCAGCGCCTGAAGGACGACTTCTTCCTCGTCATGCCTGACCTGCGCGGCTATGGCGACTCGTCCCATGCGCCGGGCCTGCAGGACCACGGCAACTACAGCAAGCGCGCGATGGCGCAGGACATGGCGGATGTGATGCAGACGCTTGGCTTTGCGCAGTTTTCCCTGTGCGGGCATGACCGGGGCGGCCGCGTGGCACACCGGCTGGCGGTGGACCACCCGGGGCGCGTGAAGAAGCTCTGCGTGATCGACATTGCGCCGACGCTGGACATGTATGCCGCCACCGACATGGCGTTTGCCCGCGCCTACTACCACTGGTTCCACCTGATCCAGCCTGCGCCGCTGCCGGAGAAAATGATTGGTGCCGATTCAAAAACCTACCTGCATGCCAAGCTGGGCGGCTGGGGCTCCGGCGGGCTGGGATACATCGAGCCGCAAGCGCTGGCTGAATATGAGCGGTGCTTCTGCCGGGCTGAATCGATCCACACGGCCTGTGAAGATTACCGGGCAAGCGCGGGCATTGACCTGGACCATGACCGCGAAAGCCGCGAGCTTGGGCAGAAAGTCGCTTGTGCCATGCTGGTGATCTGGGGCGATCGCGGCGTGGTCAACCGCATGTTCAAGCCGCTGGAGTTATGGCAGGCGCAGTGCGCGGGCACCGTCGAAGGCAAGGCCGTGGCCGCGGGGCACTTCATTCCGGAGGAGCTGCCGGAAGTGACGGCGGAGATGCTGAAAGGCTTCTTCCGTTAATTTCCTGCCAAGCGAAGGAAAAAAGCCGGAGGATCTGCTTTTCGACAGAAAAACCTGTAACAAAGAAGATTTTCTGGCCGACGCCTTGCCCAGAAGCAGATCAGAGCGCCCTGCAGTTTTGCATTTGCTGCAGAGCTAAGCGCCGTGACACTTCTTGTATTTTTTCCCGCTACCGCAATAGCAGGGGTCATTGCGCCCAGGCGTGTTCGCCTTGAACACCTGCTCCACCCTCGGCCCGATGCTGCGCCATAGTTCACGCAGGTCGTAGACGGCCCAGATGGCATCGCCGAAATAGTTCAGGCGCCCCAGGCTCACGCTGGGCGGGCTGTCGTCGCCCAGGGGGGAGATGGTGGGCTTGCCTTCGTCGTCTTCGGTCATGATGACGATGGCTTCCAGGGATGCATCCAGCCACTCGGCCGCTTCCTTGTCTTTCGGGGCCACCCACTCCTCGGGCCAGTTCTCCACCACGAACATGAAGCCGAGCGCCCAGACCTGGGCGAAGGCGGGCAGCGGCTCGTCGCCAAGGGCGTCACGCTCTTCCTGCGGCAGAGAGGCTATGGCGCCGCGCACGTCCATGACTTCGGGCTGGTAGCAGCGCTCGTCGTCCAGGGTTTCGACCTCGGTGTTGAGGGCGGCAGCGACTTCATTCCAGCGCCGCATCCAGAGTTCCATGAAGCGTGCGGCCTGGGCTTCGTCGGCGAAGGAGCCTGACTGATCGCCGTCTACGTCGGCTGCGGAAGCCGGCTCGCCCCCGCCGATGCCCAGCAGCACCGGCAGGTATTCACTGGGCATGATCAGGCGCCGGCTGCAGATCAGCGCTGCGATGAAGCCCTCGCAGAACTCCCATTGCGGGGTTTCCTCGTAGCGGGTTCGCAGG
>CAZFKW010000275.1:2791-5843 GCA_964519795.1 uncultured Ramlibacter sp.
GGCGTCGAGCTCGTCAAAGTCTTCTGGCGCCATGGGCGCCGGGGTGGCTTGGGTGTGCATGAGGGATGGCAATTTGGCAGCGGGCTTCTATGATGGGCAGTGTAGCCTCGCCCACAACTCCAATAATCACCAGGACACACGATGCTGACCTATCTGGATTCCCACTACCCCGTGCGCTACACCGTGCTGGGGCTCTGTGGTTTTGGCCTGCTGCTGAGCCTGTTCAGCCTGGTGGCGTTTGGCGCGGGGCTGTTCCTGTTCCTGGTGTTTGCGCTGCTGCTGGGCATCGGCGTGTGGGACCTGCGGCAGACAAAGAGCTCGCTGCTGCGCAACTACCCGGTCATCGGCCACCTGCGCTTCATGCTGGAGTACATCCGGCCGGAGATCCGCCAGTATTTCATCGAGAGCGACGGCGAGGCCACGCCGTTCTCGCGCGCGCAGCGCTCCCTGGTGTACCAGCGGGCCAAGGGCGAGCCGGACAACCGGCCCTTCGGCACGCAGCTGGACGTGAATGCGGAGGGGCACGAGTGGATCAACCACTCGGTAGCGCCCACGCGCATTGCCTCGCATGACTTCCGCATCACCATCGGTGCATCGGCGGCGCAGCCGTATGAGGCGAGCATTTTCAACATCTCGGCCATGAGCTTCGGCTCGCTGTCGGCCAACGCCATCCTCGCGCTAAATGGGGGCGCCAAACGCGGCGGCTTTGCGCATGACACGGGTGAAGGCTCCATCTCCACGCACCACCGCACGCACGGGGGCGACCTGATCTGGGAGATTGGCTCGGGCTACTTCGGCTGCCGCGATGAGTTGGGCGCGTTCAATGAAGAGCGCTTTGCAGCCAACGCCACGCTGGCGCAGGTGAAGATGATCGAGCTCAAGCTGAGCCAGGGCGCCAAGCCCGGGCATGGCGGTATCCTGCCGGCGGGGCGTTGCCATCAATGTGGACTGCATCTCGCCGTCATCGCACAGCGCGTTCTCCACGCCCATTGAGATGATGCAGTTCATCGCCCGGCTGCGCGAGCTGTCGGGCGGCAAGCCGACCGGCTTCAAGCTGTGCATCGGCCACCCCTGGGAATGGTTTGCCATGGTCAAGGCCATGCAGGTGACGGGCATCACGCCCGATTTCATCGTGGTGGACGGCTCGGAGGGCGGCACGGGCGCGGCACCGCTTGAGTTCACCGACCATGTGGGCGCGCCGCTGCAGGAGGGGCTGCTGCTGGTGCACAACACGCTCAAGGGCGCGGGCCTGCGCGGGAAGATCAGGATTGGCTGCGCCGGCAAGGTGGTCAGCGCGTTTGACATTGCGCGGATGATGGCGCTGGGTGCCGACTGGTGCAACTCGGCGCGCGGCTTCATGTTCGCGCTGGGCTGCATCCAGGCACAGGCCTGCCACACGGGCAAGTGCCCCACGGGTGTCACCACACAGGACCCGTTGCGCCAGCAGGCGCTGATCGTGCCGGACAAGATAGACCGGGTTTACCGGTTTCACCAGAACACCTTGCACGCACTCAAGGAGCTGGTGCAGGCTGCGGGGCTGCAGCACCCGGGAGACATCACGGCGCATCACATCGTGCGGCGCGTCAACGAGAACGACGTGCGGCTGCTGGCCAACCTGGTGACCCAGGTGGAAGAAGGCGCGCTGCTGGACTCGGACATCAGCTCGCTTCACAACGTCTACAAGTACTACTGGAACAAGGCGCGGGCCGACAGCTTCACGCTGTGACTTCGGCGAGGGTGCGGGCGGTTCTGACGCCCAGCAGTGCCAGGCGCTTTTTCATGGCGAGGATGTCGCGGTCTTTGGTGATGAGGGGTGCGCGATGGGCGATGGCCAGGTCGATGAAGAGCTGGTCGTCGCGGTCGCGGCAGGTGACGGGGGCTTTGGGGGCAGGGGCGTGCAGCCTGGCATGCGTGTCGAACTGGGCGAGGACGCCGGCTGCTGTCAATCTGTAGAAGGTGACGCGTGGGGCGATCTGGTGGTAGGTGAGGATGCGCTCGAGCTCTGTGCGCATGGGACGTGTGGCCAGCCATTGGAGCTTGCCCGTTAGGAGCAGGTCTCTCAGGGGTTGCGCGGCTTCATCGTTGAAGACGAAGAGGTCGAGGACGATGTTGGTGTCGATGACGAGGGTACGTGGCCCGGCATCCGCGCCTGCTCCGAATGAATTGGGGTCTGAGACCAATTTTGTTCGCCGTTTCGCGCGCCGGTGAGATCAGCGTCCTGAATTGGAATCTGACCCCAATTCTTTCTTTGGGCTCTCTGGCGATTTCGTTCTTGCCGAGCCCTTGATCATGTCGAACTTGAAGAGGCGGCATTCGATGGGGCCGTTCCACATGGGCACGCGGCGGGATTCCTTCAGGCGCATGCGGGTGGGGAGCTTGAGGTCGGGGGTAAGGACCCAGGCGGTCCAGCCGCTGTAGTTCTTTTTCCAGTGGGTGGCAAGCTGGCTGAAGAACTCGCCGCCGTCTTCTGTTTGCGCATCTTCGCGGCCATGGCCATAAGCGGCGCCACGTTCAACGCCGAGCAGGCCACGGCCTGGACCCGCTACAGGCCCCCTGCCACCATGTCCGCGCTCATTTTCACCCCTCCCCCCACCTCCGCCCGCCCTCACGCCTGCAATGCCTGCGGCTTCGATGCGTTCGCCGTAGGGCGGGTTGACGAGCATGATGCCGGGGACGTCTGAGGGAGGCATGCGTTGCAGGGCGTCACCGCCGCGCAGTTGCACGACGCCCTTGACGCCGGCGCGCTCGGCATTGCGCTCGGCGAAGTCCACCATGCGGAAGGAGACGTCGCTGCCGAAAATGGGGACGGCGGCTTGCGTCTCTGCGGCCTTGGCTTCGTTCCTGAGGGCCGACCAGACATGCTCCTGGAACGGCAACAGCTTTTCAAATCCGAAGCGCCGCAACATGCCGGGAGCGATGTTGCAGGCGATCTGCGCGGCCTCGATGGCAATGGTGCCGCTGCCGCAGCAGGGGTCGTACAGCGGCACGGCGCCATTGCTGCCGTCAGCGTCGCCAGCTTTATTGAGGGGGTCCCAGCCGGACGCAGCAATCA
>CAZFKW010000276.1:0-2863 GCA_964519795.1 uncultured Ramlibacter sp.
GCGGCGCCTGGAGTCGGTCCTGCACAAAGAACAGCACCAGGGTGGCCGGGATGGCTCTTGCGATGCCGTTGAGGACGAACACGCCAAGCAGCCGCCTGAATGCCGGTCGCGAGAACGGCAACCACAGATCGAACGAGGCATGCTGCGGCGCGGGAACCGGGTGTACGGAGCGCGACCATGCGACCCATCCGGCAGCCAGGGCCACGAAAAACACGGCGGTCGTGGCCGGCAGGCCCGCGACCACGGGCAGGACCGAAGCCAGCAATACACCGGCAAGGCCCAGGCCTTCGCGCCACGACACGATCCGGCTGCGTTGCGCCTCGTCGCCGCCGAGCATGGCGCCCCAGGACTGGTGCGCCACACTCAGGGCGCTGTAGGCGGCATAGGTCAGCACCAGTAGGATGCTCGCGTAGGCGACCAGTGGCGCCGCCTCCCGCGTCAGCGGGAAGAACAGCAGCGCGAAGCCCAGGCCGAGCACGGCCGCCGCTGCCGCGCCCCATGCCAGCACGGCACGGATGGATTTCGCGAAGAGTTGGTCCGTGAACCGGCCGATCAAGGGGTCGATGAATGCGTCCAGCAGACGGGCGCCCAGCAGCACGGCGCCCAGCGTCGCCAGCGGAACGCCGAACTCGCGGGCGTAGTGATTGGGCAGGATCACATAGAGGGGCAAGGCCACGAAAGCCAGCGGCAAACCCAGCAGGCCATATGCCAGTCCCTGTCGCGCGCCAAAGTTCATGGCGCTGTCTTGCCCAGCAGCGACTGACGCAGCACAGGCTCGCGCGTTCCCGGAGCCAGCCAGATGCTGAAGAACAGCCGGGCAAATGTGGTGTCTCGGATCTCGCCGGTGAGTTTGCCGTTGGTATAGAACTTCACGCCTTCACCCGGACGGTGTATGCCGGTGATGCGGTCGCCGCGCCTCACGTCGGGAAAGGATGCCGTCAGCGCGCGTTGCCAGCGGGCAGCCTGTTCCGGTGCAACGGAGCCCAGCCGTTTCATCTCCCTGATCGACCGTTCGGCAATGTCCTGCGTGGTGAAAGCGCGCAGATAGTTCAGCTCAAGAGCGAACGGATGACCGGCAAAGTCGTTGTGGTGAAAGCCCTGTTCCACCCACAATGCGGCGTCATAGACCTCGAAACCCCAGAACCGCAACCGCCCACCGCCTGCCGCCTCGGGGGCGGCCAGCGTGGCCTTGACTTCCTGCGGTTGTGCCTGGGCCTCCTGCGCTGCAGCACAGGCCAGCAGCACGGCCAGCATCAGCGCCTGAGCAGCGTGTACTGCACGACGTCGATGTTGGCCTTCTCGAAGGCTGCTTCGCAGTAGGCGAGGTAAAACTCCCATATGCGGACGAACCTTTCATCAAAACCAAGTTGAAGGACCCGCTGCTTTTCAGCGAGGAATCTGTCGCGCCAGCGCCGAAGCGTCTCGGCATAGTCGGCGCCGAACGCGAACTCGTCGACCACTTCCAGGCCTGCAGCCTGTGCTTCACGGCGGAACTCGCGTGGACAGGGCAGGCAACCGCCCGGAAAGATGTATTGCTGGATGAAATCCGTCGAGCCGATGTACCGCTCGAACAGGTCATCTTCAATGACGATGCTTTGCACGCAGGCGCGTCCGCCCGGCTTGAGCAGCCGCGCGACTGCCTGGAAGTACTGTGGCCAGTACTCGCGGCCAACAGCCTCAACCATCTCGATCGAGCAGATGGCATCGAAGGGTCCGTCCGTGATGTCGCGGTAGTCCTGCAGGCGCAGGTCGGCGCGGCCACAGGCTTCCGCCTCCGTCATGAAGCGCGCCATCCGCTCCTGCGCGAATGCCAGCTGTTCAGTGGACAAGGTCACCCCGTGGATGTTCGCGCCAAACTCCGTGACCGCCATCTCGGCCAGCGCGCCCCAGCCGCAGCCGATCTCCAGCACCCGGTCCCCCTGCTTCACATTGGCCATGCGCAGTGCGCGCCGCACCTTGGCATGCTGGGCTTCGCGCATGGGTTTGTCCATGTCGCCCTCGAACCAGGCTAACGAATAGTTCATCGTGTCGTCCAGCCAGAGTTCGTAAAACGCATTGCCCAGGTCGTAGTGGGCATGGATGTTCTTGCGGCTGTTGGACTTTGAGTTCCGGTTGAGCAGGTGCTTGATCCGGTACAGCAGGCGCCCGGCCCAGGAGCCGTAGATCACATCCTCCACATCCTTGCGGTTGCTGATGAACACCTTGAGCAGTTCGGTCAGGCCCGGCGTGGTCCAATCCCCTGCGATGTAGCTTTCCGCAAAGCCGATGTCTCCGGACTTGAGCGCCGCACTGCAGACATTCCAGTTGCGCAGCGTCATGGAGGCAAACGGTGCTTCGCCGTTGCCGAACTGCAGCATCGCGCCACCGGGCAGGTGGACGGTCAGCGTGCCATGTGACAGGCGCTGCATCAGCCGCAGCGCAGTGCGTGCTGCAGCAGGTGCTCCGCGGGGAATCGAAAACGGTGATGCGGTCGTGGTGTTCATGGCGTCAGGTGCTGGGGTGTCGTTGAAGGCGTCACGGAGACCGGGTGATGAAGGAGTCAGGCGGCACGGGCTTGCCGAAGAACCGCACACGCTTGAAGTACAGCTTGAGCGCCTGCCAGTGGATGCGGCCGATGACGCCCAGGGTCATGGCCGGGTAGCGCCACAGCGCCCGCCGGGTGGAGGCTGCAGTCACCGGCTCCAGCGTTCCGCTCACACTGGTCTGGATCAGCGGGCCGGCTTCGTCGTCGTAGTCAATGCGCGCGACAGTGCGCGTGCGGCCCTCGTCCAGCATGAAGCGGAAGCGGTAGCCTCCCTCCACATTGCAGAAAGGCGAGACGTGAAAAGCCTTGGCGGCTGTCAACTGCGCGCCGTAGCGCGGC
>CAZFKW010000276.1:2873-5812 GCA_964519795.1 uncultured Ramlibacter sp.
CCACAGCGCGCGGCGCAGGGTTTGGGGCGTCACGGGTTCGAGCCGGCCGCTCACGCTGGTGTGCAGCAGCAGGCCGTGCTCGTCGTTCAAATCAATGTGTACCTGGCTGCGCGGCAGGCCGTCGCGGGTGCTGTGGGTCTGAAAGCGAAAGGCGTAGTCGCCACGCACCTCACAAAAAGGCGACACATGAAAGACCTTGCGTGCCGTCAGCGTGGCGCCGGGTGGGGGGTCTTCCAACAGGTAGCAGTGGCGCTCGCCAAAGGTGTTGTTCACTTCAACCACGATAGCCCTGAGGGAGCCATCTGCCCTGTGGCAATACCAGAAGCTCACTGGCTTGAATGTGAAGCCCAGCACCCGCGGGTAGCAGTGCAGCCAGGCTTCGCCGGTGGCATCGGTGATGCCCTCGGCGATGAGGAGGTCGTCCAGCCATTGCACTGCATTGGCGCGGCCATCGCCGTGGTCCTTGTCAAAAAAACTCAGGGCTGCGCCCCGGTTGTGCGCCAGCGAATGGTTGTCCGCTGCGCCGGCATGCATGGAGCGCAGCGGAAGCATCAGGAAATAAGTCGGGTAGGCAAAGGCATTGCGGGCCGGACGCAGCCGCGTGTGGCGCACCTGGCCGAAGCCAATAAGGGGTTGTGTCGCGGCAGCTGTCATGCTGTGTCCAGCTCCGCATCCATTTCTTCAATCATCTCCAGCTTTTCCGATTCGATGAGCAGTTGCCGTGCAACACTGAGGCCCGCCTTGAGTCCGTCTTCATGGAAACCATAGCCCATCCATGCGCCGCAGAACCAGGTGTTCTGGCGTCCCTGGAGCTGCGGCATCGCGGCCTGTGCCCTGATGGCGGCCAGGTCGAACACCGGATGTGCGTAATCAAACTCACCCAACACGTGCCTGTGGGCGATCTCGCGTGCCGGATTCAGCGACACCACGACCGGCTGCTCCCAGGGCAGGGGCTGGAGCATGTTCAGCAGGTAGTGCAGGCAGACCTGCGCCGACTCGCCCGCCACGGCGGTCCGCTCGTAGTTCCAGGCTGCCCAGGCCATGCGCCTTTCAGGCAGAACCGATGCGTCAGTGTGGAGCACGGCCCGGTTGGGCTGGTATCGGATGGCGGCCAGCGTCTCACGCTCCAGTGGGGTCGGTGCCTCAAGCAGCGCCAGTGCCTGGTCTGAATGCGTGGCAAGCACGACCTTGTCAAAGCGCTCCACGCCCTGGGCCGTCACGATCTGCACACCTGTGGCATCACGCCTGACCTGCAGCACCGGCGTATTCAGTCGCTTGTCCCTGATATTGGCAATGATTTTCCCGACATAGTTTCTCGCGCCGCCCCTCACCGTCCACCATTGCGGGCGGTCTGCCACCTGGATCAGGCCGTGGTTGTGGCAAAAGCGGATCATGGTGGCAACCGGGAAGTTCAGCATCTGGTCCGTCGGGCAACTCCAGATGCAGCCGATCATCGGCAGGAAATACCATTCACGGAACTCGCGGCTGAAGTGGTTGGCATCCAGGAACTCACCCAGCGGCTGCATCAAGCCGGCATCCTGCCCTGCTTCGGCGATCCGGGTGGCCAGCGCATTGAAGCGAAGCAGGTCGCGCAGCATGGTGATGAACCGGCGGTTGACCAGGTTGCTGCGCTGGGCGAACACAGTATTGAGGCTGGAGCCGCTCCACTCCAGCGCCCGCTTGCCAAATGCCCCGGGGACCTTGACCGAAAACGACATGTCCGACTTGGCCGTTGCAACGCCGAGGTCCGCGAACAGCTGGATCAGGTTCGGATAGGTGCGTTCGTTGAAGACGAGGAAGCCGGTGTCCACACCGTGCGTGACGGGTCCGCCGGGTTTTGGAAGCGTCACGTCCACCGTGTGGGTGTGCCCGCCAAAATAGCTGCCCGATTCAAAGAGCGTGATGTCTGCCCGGTCATGCAGCGTATGCGCCACCGCCAGTCCGGAAATGCCGGAGCCGACTATGGCGAGCTTGAATCTGGCTTGGGGGCAGGATGACATGAGCCGTCAGCCCGCGAAAAATAAAGTTGTTGCGAAGCGCCCCGAAGCGAAGGAGGGAGGGAGGGAGGAGGAGGAGAAGCGCTTCAGGATTTCGACCGGACCACAGGGGCACGGAAGGCTTCGCAACAAAAAAGAATCTCGAAAGACTCCACTCGTATCCGTTTGGAGAACAGGTAGCGCCCCGGAGTTCCCGCTACCTGCGGGCGTCTTTCGGTAAAGATTTGTTAACGCTTTGGCGTTCATGGGCAGTTGATGAATTGCTGGCAGGAAGAGGAAAAAACCGAATGGTCATTTTGTGACTGTACAGTATTTTGCGCCAAAACTACTTTGACGCCAGCCGTTTTTCTATTTCCCTTACGAATGCACGGTCTTCGGGCTCCACATGGCGGGTGCGGCTGCGGCTGCAAACTGGACTCAACCGGCTGATGTCTTTGGGGGTCAAGTGGCTTGTCATCCTTATTTCATCTGCGTCTATTAAAATGCCCGTATCAAGCCAAAGGCTCATGAGGCTTTCCAATGCTCTACCCAGAACTGTTCAAGCAACTCGAATCGGTCCGTTGGGACATGGACAAGGACATCCCGTGGGCATCGTTTGACGCTTCCAGGCTGTCTGACGAGCAGGCGCAGACCATCAAGATGAACGCCATCACTGAGTGGTCGGCACTTCCCGCCACCGAGATGTTCCTGCGCGACAACAAGGACGACAGCGATTTTTCCGCCTTCATGTCCATCTGGTTCTTCGAAGAGCAGAAGCATTCTCTTGTATTGATGGAGTATCTCAAGCGCTTCCGCCCCGAATTGGCGCCCACCGAGAAGGAACTGCACGAAGTCCGCTTCGAATTCGAGCCCGCCCCCGCGCTGGAAACCCTGATGCTGCATTTCTGCGGCGAGATCCGGCTGAACCACTGGTACCGTCGCGCCAGCGAATGGCATACCGAA
>CAZFKW010000277.1:0-1639 GCA_964519795.1 uncultured Ramlibacter sp.
CGAGATGGTGCAGATGGCCATGGGCATGATGGGCTTCTGGGTCACGCACCCGAAATCGCGCCATCCGCTGATCGACGAGGTGCAGCGCGACTTCTGCTTCCTGCTCAATGCCTTTGACGTCGGTCCCGGCAGCATGACGCCCAGCGTCAATACCATGCTGGAGCAGAACATCTGGTCGTGGAACTCGCGCGTGTTCCCGGGCATCGACACGCTCAATGTGCGGCACGGAGACAAGGTGCGCCTGCGCATCGGCAACCTGACCATGACGAATCACCCGATCCACCTGCACGGACATGAATTCGTGGTCACGGGAACGGACGGCGGCCCGGTACCGAAGACCTCGCGCTGGCCTGAGGTGACGACCGATGTGGCCGTCGGTCAGATGCGCCAGGTGGAGTTCCTCGCGGACGAGGAAGGCGACTGGG
This sequence comes from uncultured Ramlibacter sp., assembly GCA_964519795.1. Taxonomy (GTDB): domain Bacteria; phylum Pseudomonadota; class Gammaproteobacteria; order Burkholderiales; family Burkholderiaceae_C; genus JACMQX01. Next base: position 426 of record CAZFKW010000277.1, read on the forward strand.
CCATGCACTGCCACAAGAGCCACCACACCATGGGGCCGATGGGCCACGGCGTGCCCACGATGATTGGCGTGGACCACAGGGGCCTGGTGAAGAAAATCCAGAAGCTGGTGCCCGAGTACATGGTCATGGGCGAACGCGGCATGGCCGACATGGGCGCGATGGAAATGCCCCTGCCCGACAACACCATGCCCATGATGACCGGCGCCGGCCCCTACGGCCCTGTGGAAATGGGCGGCATGTTCACCATGCTCAAGGTCCGCAAGGACCAGAGACCCGGGGACTACAGCGACCCAGGCTGGTTCAAACAGCCGCCCGGCACGCAGGCCTTTGAGTGGACGGGCTCGCTGCCCGACCCGTCGCGCCTCCGCGCGGAAGGCCATCCGTCCATGCCGCTGGCCAATCCGGGCAAGCCCGTGGAGCTGCAGGTCCGCAAGCCGGCCGGCGGCCATGCCAACCACTGACGCCCCACAGAAATCTTCCGGAACACCTACACCAAGGAAAGACATGAAACCAACTACGTTTTCAACTGCCCTGGCCCTGGGCCTCGCGCTGCTGGCTGCAGCCGGCAGCGCAATCGCCCATGGCGACAGGCATGGCGGCCACAAGGCTGCCGTCATCAAGGAACAGAAGGACTGGGGCATTGCCGGTGACGCCGCAAAAGTGCGGCGCACCATCCACATCGACATGGGCGACGACATGCGCTTCAAGCCGGACCGCATCGAAGTGCGCCAGGGCGAGACCGTGCGCCTGGCCATCCGCAACAGCGGCAAGCTGCTGCATGAACTGGTCATCGGCACGCAGAAAGAGCTGGACGAGCATGCGGCGCTCATGCAGAAGTTTCCGGACATGGAGCATGACGAGCCGTACATGGCCCATGTATCCGCCGGCAAGAGCGGCGCCATCGTATGGAACTTCAACCGCACCGGAGAGTTCGACTTTGCCTGCCTGATTGCGGGCCACTACCAGGCCGGCATGCGCGGCAAGATCATCGTCAAGCCCGCACGCTGATGTATCAACCCTCAAGGAGATCGACATGAAATTCAGCACATTGATTGGCGCGCTCACCTTGGCGTTGGGCGCAACGGCCGCCGGGGCCAGCACCGACATGGCCGAGGCCGAGGTCCGCAAGGTGGACATTCAAGCCAGAAAGATCACGCTCAAACACGGCGAGATCAAGAACCTGGAGATGCCGCCGATGACCATGGTGTTCCAGA
>CAZFKW010000277.1:1649-3607 GCA_964519795.1 uncultured Ramlibacter sp.
CAGATCGGCAACGCGGCGCTGCCTGCAGGGCTCAAGGCCGGCGACCGGGTGCGTTTCACCGCGGAGAAGGTCCAGGGCCAATACACGGTCACCCGGCTGGAGGCGGCACCCCAATGATTCGGGTTGTTCACGCTGTGATGCACCGCCCTGCCAGGACCCTTCGCAGCGCCGCCGCAGCGCTGGCGTTGCTCGCCGGCGCGTGCGCACAGGCCGGCCCCATGGGCTTCAAGGACAGCTGGATGGGCATGGGCGACTTCAGCCCCCACTGGCGCGAGGGCTGGGTCAACTACGCGCTGACCCCGCGTGATGCCGTGGGGGCGGGCGCGCTGTGGATGCGCTCTGACAACAGGCTTCTCGTTCGCGAGGCCGTGGAGGCCACCTATACCCGGTTGGGCAAGCGCTGGAACATGCCGCATGCGCAGGCCAATATCTGGCTGCTGGCAGGGCTCGGCCAGCTCAAGGGGAATGATTTTGCCGGCAGCAGGACGCTCATTGCGCCCGGCGTGCAGGTGGACTATGAGACCACCCGCATCTATGTGGCCGCAACCGCACGCCTGTACCGCGCTGAGGGCATCCGCCATGACTATGGCTCGGTGCGCGCAGGCTTCTCGTTCTACGAGGTTGACTACGACGAGACGCAACCCTGGTTCATCCTGGAGGCGCGGCGCATGAAAGGCCTGTCGGATGGGCTGGAAGTCACCCCCATGCTGAGATTCATCCACAAGCGGTACTTCATCGAGGCAGGCATCAACAACATGAAGCAGGGCCGCTTCAACATCATGTATATTTTTTGAAAGGAAGCATCATGAACAAACTTCTCGCCACCTTTGCCCTTGTGGCAGCTGCAACCGCAGCTGCGCCCGCCTTTGCCGTCACCACCATGAAGGCCACCGTCAACGGCATGGTCTGCGCCTTCTGCGCGCAGGGTATTGAAAAGCGGCTGTCCATGCTGCCGGCCGCCAAGGCCGTGTTCGTGGACCTGAAGCAGAAAGTCGTGGCCGTGGAGCTGAAGCACGGCCAGACTCTGGACGGCAAGGTCATCACGGCCGAGATCGTTGAAGCCGGCTATGACGTGGTCAAGATCGAAACGCTGGCCAGGTCCGTGGCCGACATCAAGGCCGAGGCCAAGGCCCGCAAGTGAGCGCAGACGGCCTGGGCGAGACCCGCGCGGGCCTGTGGTCGTCGCTGGCCACGCTGCTGGCGAGTTCCAGCACGCTGATCTGCTGCGCACTGCCTGCGTTGCTGGTGGCATTGGGCGCGGGCGCGGCCCTGTCCACACTGGTGTCGGCGGTGCCGCAGCTGGTCTGGCTCAGTGAGTACAAGGAAGCGCTGTTCAGCGTGGCGGGCCTGATGCTGGCGGGCGCCGGGGCGCTGCAGTGGCACAACCGCAACGCCCCCTGCCCCGCCGACCCGGAACTCGGCCGCGCCTGCCTGCGCACCCGCCGCGCGGCGGTGCGGATGTACCTGCTGAGCCTGATCATTTATCTTGTGGGCGGCTGGTTTGCCTTCGTCCTGCCATGGTTGATGGAATAATGAAGCGACATGCCCCGCCCCATCGCCAGAACCGCCCGCCGTAACGGCGGCTCCATTACCGACGTAGCCGGCATCGAAGTCGGACACGATACCGATCCCCGCAGGCCGACGGGCTGTACCGTCATCCTTGCGAAGGCCGGCGCCGTCGCCGGTGTTGATGTTCGCGGCGCCGCACCCGGCACACGCGAGACTGACCTGCTGGAGCCAGGCAACCTGGTCGAGAAGGTCCATGCCATCATGCTGGCTGGCGGAAGTGCCTGGGGGCTGGATGCAGCCTCCGGTGCAATGCGCTGGCTGGAGGAACAGGGCGTTGGTTTTGACATCCGCGTGGGCAAGCTGCCCATCGTGCCCGGCGCCGTGCTGTTTGACATGCTGCTGGGCGATTCACGCATCCGCCCCGATGCCCAGAGCGGCTGGCGGGCATG
>CAZFKW010000277.1:3617-5810 GCA_964519795.1 uncultured Ramlibacter sp.
CGCACCCGCTGAAGGCAATGTGGGTGCCGGCGCCGGCGCGGTCGTCGGCAAGCTCTTCGGCATTGACCGCGCGATGAAGGGCGGCATAGGCACAGCGTCAGTCACTGTCGACGGCGTGACGGTGGGCGCGCTGATTGCCTGCAATGCACTGGGTGATGTGATCGACCCGGACACCGGCGCTGTGATTGCGGGGGCGCGCACCGTGAGTGGCCGCAAGCTGCTGGACAGCCGGCGCGCGATCCTGCGCGGTGAACTGCCCAAACCCCTGCTCCCCGGCACCAACACCACGCTGGGCGTCATTGCGACCGACGCCATCATCACGAAACTGCAGGCCCGCAAGCTGGCCCAGATGGGCCATGACGGCCTGGCACGCAGCATCAACCCGGTGCACACGATGTCCGACGGCGACACGCTGTTTGCGCTGGGCACGGGGGCATCCGGCAGGACGCCGGGCATGATGGTGCTGGGCACGATGGCGGCTGAAGCCACAGCGCGCGCGGTGGTTCGCGCTGTGCTGGCTGCGCGGGGCATGACAGTCGGGCCGCTGGTCCTGCCTGCCGCCTGCGACCTGCCCCAGCCCGCTTCATCTGCATCTGCATCTGCATCTGCATCCCGCAAGAAACAATGAAGCACTTTTCATGACGCTGAAAATGCCACAATCCATCCGCTACACCCTCCTGTCCATCCGTGAATTGCTGGTTTCAGCCGGACCTTTCGCCATCCTGGCGGTCGGCCTGCTGGTGCTGGCCTACTGGTGGCTCGATCCGAATCCTCCGAAGCGGGTCACGCTGGCCACCGGCCCCGCGCAGAGCGCCTATGACGAGTTCGGCAAGCGCTACAAGAAGGCGCTGGCAGCCAACGGCATCGAGGTCGTCCTGCTGCAGAGCGAAGGTTCGCTGGCAAATCTGCAACTGCTCAAGGAAGGCAAGGCCGACCTCGGATTTGTGCAGGGTGGAAGCGGTGACCTCAATGGCTCGGAAGAGGCCGGCCTGCAGTCGCTGGGCAGCCTGTTCCTGGAGCCCGTGTGGCTGTTCTACCAGGCCAGTTCCGCAAAAAAGGTCACGGCCACGGCAACACTCACCTCGCTCACCCAGCTGGCCGGCCTGCGCCTGAACGTCGGTACCCCCGGCAGCGGCGTGCCCAACCTGATGGAGCGGCTGTTTGACGTGAACCGGGTGGATCCGAACACCATCACGCTGTCCCGCCTGGAGCAGACGCCCGCCACCGTTGCATTCCTCAATGGCGAGCTGGACGCGCTCGTCTTTGCATCGGCTCCCGAATCCCTGATGGTCCAGATGCTGCTGCAGACGCCAGGCGTGAAGCTGATGGACTTTGCGCAGAGCGAGGCCTACTCGCGCCGCTTTGCCTTCCTTTCCCCGGTGACACTGCCACGCGGCGTGGTGGACCTGGCCGGCGACATTCCGCCGCAGGACGTGCGGTTGGTTGCATCAACCACCTCGCTGCTCACGCGCGAATCGACACACCCCGCCCTGCTCCAGCTGTTCGCGCAAGCGTCCATCAACCTGCACGGCGTGTCCGGCTGGTTCAGCCGAGTGGGCGACTTCCCCAACACCAGGAACACCGAGCTGCCGATCGCAAAGGAGGCGGAGCGCGCCATTCGCAACGGCTCGCCGCTGCTGCAGCGCTACCTGCCGTTCTGGATTGCCAACCTGGTGGAACGCATGTGGCTGGTGCTTGGCATCATCATCGCCGTGATGCTGCCGCTCAGCCGCATCGTGCCCCCGCTCTACCAGTTCCGCATCCGCTCGCGGGTGTTCCGCTGGTACGGTCAACTGCGGGAGATTGAAAACCGCGCGGCCGAAGACCCCGCGTCGGCCGACAGGCTGCTCCTGGAACTTGATGAACTGGAGCGCCATACCGCCAAGATTGCGGTGCCGCTGTCATACACGGACGAACTCTACGCCCTGCGCAACAACATCGACCAGGTCAGGAAGAAACTCGAGCGCGGCTGAACGGAGTGGGGGCAGCGCCGTCACGCAGTGACAAGCGTGGGGGCAGGTCTGCCGCCGGGCCGCCCCAAGGCAGACGCACCCCCCTGGGGGGCAGCGCCGTCACGCAGTGACAAGCGTGGGGGCAGGTCTGCCGCCGGGCCGCCCCAAGGCAGACGCACCCCCCTGGGGGGCAGCGCCGTCACGCAGTGACAAGCGTGGGGGCAGGTCTGCCGCCGGGCCG
>CAZFKW010000278.1:0-1362 GCA_964519795.1 uncultured Ramlibacter sp.
AGGCAGGAGAAAAGCCTTCATGCAGAAATTCGACGAGATGTACACCGCGCTCCCCTACGAGTTCTTTTCGCAGGGAAAGGCTGTGCGGGACCACTACAGGATCTACGATGCCTGGCTGGCAAGGCAGCCAGGCGACATGATGCGCAAACGGCGCGAAGAGGCCGAGATGATCTTTCGCCGGGTGGGCATCACCTTTGCCGTGTATGGCGCCAAGGACGAGGACGGCTCGGGCACCGAGCGACTGATTCCCTTTGACCTGATCCCCCGCATCATTCCCGCCGACGAATGGGCAAACATGGAAAAGGGCCTGGTGCAACGCGTGACGGCGCTCAACCGCTTCGTCCACGATGTGTACCACAAGCAGGAAATCATCAAGGCCGGCCTCGTGCCCGGGGAGCAGGTCGTCAACAATGCGCAGTTCCGCCCGGAGATGGTCGGCGTGGATGTGCCCAACCAGATCTACTCGCACATCGCCGGTGTGGATATCGTGCGAGCCGCTGACGGCTCGGGCAAGGGCGAGTACTACGTGCTTGAGGACAACCTGCGCGTGCCCAGCGGAGTCTCCTACATGCTGGAAGACCGCAAGATGATGATGCGGCTGTTCCCCGACCTGTTCAACCAGCATCGCGTGGCGCCCGTGGCGCATTACCCCGACCTGCTGCTTGAAACCCTCCGCGCCTCGGCGCCCGCCGCCACGGCTGACCCGACGGTGGTCGTGCTCACGCCCGGCATGTACAACAGCGCCTACTTCGAGCATGCCTTTCTCGCGCAGCAGATGGGCATCGAACTGGTCGAAGGCCAGGACCTGATGGTCAGGGACAACTTTGTCTATATGCGGACGACGCGCGGCCCCAAGCGCGTGGATGTGATCTACCGCCGGGTGGATGACGATTTCCTCGACCCGCTGGTGTTCCGGCCGACGTCGACACTGGGTTGTGAAGGCCTGATCGGAGCCTACCGCGCCGGCAACGTCACTATCTGCAATGCAGTCGGCACCGGTGTGGCGGACGACAAGTCCATCTATCCCTACGTGCCGAAGATGATCGAGTTCTACCTGGGGGAGAAGCCCATTCTCAACAACGTGCCCACCTATATGTGCCGCAACCCTGAGGACCTGAAGTACACGCTCGCCAACCTGAAGGACCTGGTTGTCAAGGAGGTGCACGGGGCAGGGGGCTATGGCATGCTGGTCGGCCCCGCTGCGACCAAGGCGGAGATCGAGGATTTCCGCAAGGCCGTGGAGGCCAACCCCGGCGGCTACATCGCCCAGCCCACGCTGAGCCTGTCGAGCTGCCCGACATTTGTGGAGTCAGGCATTGCGCCGCGCCACATCGACCTGCGGCCCTTCGTGCTCTCGGGCAA
>CAZFKW010000278.1:1372-5799 GCA_964519795.1 uncultured Ramlibacter sp.
TCGCTGGTGGTGAACTCCTCGCAGGGTGGTGGCACCAAGGACACCTGGATCCTTGAAGACGCGTCTGTCCCATCGCCCCTGCCGGCTCCCGTGCAGTCCCAGTCGCAGTCGCAAGGTTAAGGGAGACAACCACATGCTTTCACGCACCGCCGACCACCTGTTCTGGATGTCCCGCTACACCGAGCGCGCGGAAAACACCGCCCGCATGCTGGACGTCAACTACCAGACCTCCCTGCTGCCCCAGTCCACCGCCGTGGCCCAAGTGGGCTGGCAGGGGCTTTTGAGCATCAGCGAGCTGCTGCCTTCGTACAAAGCCAAACATGACCAGATCACGCCGCGCGAAGTCATGGAGTTCATGGTCAAGGACGAAACCAATCCTTCGTCGATCGTTTCCTGCCTCAAGGCTGCACGCGAGAATGCGCGCGCCGTGCGCGGCTCCCTCACCACTGAAACCTGGGAAACGCAGAACCAGACCTGGCTGGAAGTCAACCGCATGCTCAGGAGCGGCGAGTTCGAGGTGGATCCGGGGCAGTTTTTCGAGTGGGTGAAATTCCGTTCCCACCTCTCGCGCGGCGTGACGGTGGGCACGCTGCTGGCCGACGAGGCGCTGCATTTCATGCGCCTGGGGACCTTTCTTGAGCGTGCCGACAACACCGCGCGCCTGGTGGATGTGAAGTTCCATACCCTGCAAAGCGATTTCTTTGGCGCTGCCAGCGAGAAGGACCAGGAGTATGACTTCTACCACTGGAGCGCCATCCTGCGCAGTGTGTCGGGCTTTGAGATCTACCGCAAGGTCTACCGCGACGTGATCAAGCCTGAGCGTGTGGCCGAGCTGCTGATCCTGCGGGCCGACATGCCGCGGTCATTGCATGCCAGCCTGAATGAGGTGGTGAGCAACCTCGCGATGGTCTCCAGCGACGCCAACAGTGAAACCCAGCGCCGCGCAGGCAAGCTGCGGGCCGACCTGCAGTACGGCCGGATTGACGAGATCCTCTCCACCGGCCTGCATGCCTTCCTCACACAGTTCCTGGACCGCGTGAACGAGCTCGGCGCGCACATCAGCCGCGACTATCTGGTTCCCTCCGTCTAGACGGAGGGCCCCCGTCCGGCAAAAAATAGACGCCCCTGTCCGGCCTTCGGCCGCCGGTGCCGATTGCCAGAGGCAGTGGCCCTTCGAGCCGTCCAAGCCTGCTCAAGCAGGCTTGGACGGCTCTCAGCCCCCACTGGGGGGGCAAAGCAGTGGCCCGTCCTGAGCTTGTCGAAGGGCGGTTCCACGGCTCCCTCGAATTGGCATGCGCTCCTCTCTATACTCTCTTGAAACAATGGAGTTTCCATGTCATTTGTAGTTGCGTCCCCCGAAGAGCGTATCGACCAGGCCCTGTCCATGGGCGCGCTGGAGCAGGCCCTTCAGCTGGTGGTGAGTGCGGAGCAGCAGCAGCCGCAGAACGCGGCCATCCAGCACCGTTATGGCGTGGTGCTGCTTCGGCTGAACCGGGCGCATGAGGCATTTGCCAAATTCAGCAATGCCATCCGGCTGAATCCGCTTTCGGTGGACACGCGGATGGCGCTGGCCCACGCCTACATGACCATGAACGACGGCTGGAGTGCTGCAGCCTGGGTCAGCGATGCCTGCCGCGTGGCACCCAACAACCCGGCGGTCTGGGCCCAGCTGGCGCAGCTTCTGGCGGCGCAAAAGCGCGACGCCGAGCTGGAGCCGGCCCTGCGCTCGGGCGTGGCAGCCAACCCGCAATCAAAGCAGCTGGTGGAGGCACTGGCCGAGTACTACCTCAACCGCAAGCGGTACGCCGAAGGGCTGACCATCTATGAAGGCCTCGTGCCCATGGACCCGGTGGACACCAAGAACCTGCTGCACTATGGCTTCTGCCTGGAGCACACCCACAGGCTCGAGGATTCGGTCGCGCAATACCGCCGGTCCATCGAGGTGAGACCGGACTTCCTTGAAGCCCATGTGGACCTGGCCGGCGTGCTCTGGCGGCTGGCCGACTATGAAGGCTCGCTGCACCATGCCCGCAGGGCAGTCGAGATCGATCCGTCGCATCCCTATGCCGTACGCATCCTGGGCACAGCCCTGCTGCACCTCAACCGCCTGGACGAGGCCGAGGAGCTGCTGCGCCGGGCGCTGGAACTCAAGCCCGACTTCCCCATCGCCATCGTGGATCTGGCCCTGCTGCTGCTGCTGGCCGGCAAGTTCGAGGAAGGCTGGCAGGTCTACGAGCGCCGCTGGACGGACACCGACCGCATGAACCGGCCGGTGTTCTTCCGCCCCGAACTGGAATGGAAGGGGCCGGTGAAGCAGCCCGTCAAGGGCAAGCGCATCGTCATCTATGCCGAGCAGGGGCTGGGCGATGTGATCAATTTCATCCGCTATGCCAAGGTGCTGCAGGACGATGGCGCCATGGTGTATTGCGTGATCCAGCCCGAGCTGGTGCCGCTGGTCGAAAGCATGCCGGGCGTGATTGGCCTCAAGCCCAACCTCAACATCGAGGCTGACTACCATGTGGCCCTGCTGGAGTTGCCGTTGCACTACCGCACGAATGCAGAAAACGCGCCGCGCGAGACGCCCTACCTGCATGCGCCTGCCGACAAGTCGGCCATCTGGCGCGACAAGCTCGGCAAGTGGGACGGCAAGCTCAAGGTCGGCATTGCCTGGGCCGGCCACTACATCCATGCCAACCACCACAACCGCTGCATGCCGTTGTCGGAGTTCAGGCCCATCATCGAGATGGCGGGCGTGCAATGCTTCAGCCTGCAGAAGTCCGACGGCGAGCGTTATACCGACATGGCAGTGGACGAAGAGCAACTCGTTGACTTCACCGGCGACTGGAAGGACTTCACCGACAGCTCGGCGATGATCGACAACCTCGACCTCATCATCAGCATCGACTCCGCCGTCATCCACCTGGCCGCCGCCATGGGCAAGCCGACCTGGGTAGTGCTTCCGCCCAACCCGGACTGGCGCTGGCTGCTGGAGCGCGAGGATTCACCCTGGTACCCGACAATGAAGCTGTTCCGTCGCGGGCACGCCGAGCCCAAGACCGCGCAGATGGCGCGGGTCATCAGGGAATTGAAGGCGCAGAAAAAGGCGCTGATGGCCAGGCAGCCGGCACTTGTTTGAAAGTTTCGGGCGGAGACCTCGCGGGCCATGGCGAATCGCCTGGCGCCAGGGCCTACCGACCCATTGCCGCCTTCACTTCGTGCCCGAGTTCAATCACCGCCATGGCGTAGTAGCTTGACCAGTTGTAGCGGGTGATGGCGTAGAAATTCTCCGTGCCGGCGACGTACACCGCTTCATCATTTCCGTTCTGCAGGTCCACCAGCGCCAGCGGACCCTGGTGAACCTGCGCCTGTGGAGGGAGCACGGCGCCCTTCGCTGCAAACGTGGCCGCGCTGAAGGTGGGCAGGATGTCGGGCGCGAGCAGGGCATCCCTGTCTTCCGGTGTCCCGTCCAGGCTCACGCTGTAGTGTGTGGGCATGCCCGGCTTCCAGTCGAAAGCCTTGAAGTAGTTGCCTACAGAGCCGATCACGTCTGCGGCGCTGTTGGTCAGGTCAATACGGCCGTCACCGTCAAAGTCCACTGCGTATTTCACGATGCTGGAAGGCATGAACTGCGGCATGCCCGTGGCGCCGGCATAGCTGCCCAGCGGCTGCAGCGGATCGTTGCCGGTTCGGGCCTGGAAGCTCAGGAACTGCTCAAGCTCACCCTTGAAATACTCGGTGCGCGCAGCAGCCCGCGGGTGGTTCTTCGGGAAGTCGAAGGCCAGAGTGGAGATCGCATCAATCACGCGGAAGTTGCCAAGCTGCTGGCCGTAGATAGTTTCCACACCAATGATGCCAACGATGATCTCCGGTGGGACGCCGAACTCTTTTTCCGCCCGCTCCAGAGCCTCGCGGTTGGCTCGCCAGAAGCGCACGCCGGCGTTGATTCGGATGTTGTCAATGAAGCGGCTGCGGTAAACACGCCAGTTTTTGGGGGTGCCTGCCGGAGCCGGCTGCATCAGCCGCACCACCACGGGCAGGTGACGCGCGGAGCCCATGGCCTGTCGCACCCACTCGCGGTCCAGGTTGCGGCGCTGGGCCAGGTCGTCGGCGAACCGCATGGCGTCATCGCGCGTGGCGTACAGGACCTCCTGCGTTGGCACTGCGCGGGCCGACACCGGCTTTGCCTTGGCCGCCGGGCGTGCGTGGGCCGCAGCTGCCAGGACGCACGCAGCCGAAAGCATCGCCAGCAGGATCGTGCGGGAGGCCTTCATGCAGGGGCTTTCATTCACGCGGCACCTCGGCCCGCGGCCAGTCCAGCTGCCTGAACTCCCGCTGCAATGCCGCCAGGCTGTCAGCCTGCCGGGCGGCGGGGGCGTAGCGCAGGGCCTCCAGCGGCATGCCGCTGTTGCGCGAGGCGAGCGCCAGTT
>CAZFKW010000279.1:0-2189 GCA_964519795.1 uncultured Ramlibacter sp.
GTGCCGGTGGTGCGGACGCTGCGCAGGCAGGAGGCGTCGCACGCTGGCTCGGGTCCTGCCGCTGGTGCCCCGGCCGCATCAGGTACAGGCGCTGTGGCACCGGTCCTCGCAACCAACCTGGCCACTGGCAAGGGCGAGACCTTGCTGTTGTCCGTGTCCTACGGCATTGCCGGCTTCGGGTACATCATCACGGCAACTTTCCTGCCTGTCATTGCGAGGCAGTCCATCCCGGGCTCCCCGTGGCTTGACCTGTTCTGGCCGATCTTCGGAACCGGCGTAATGCTGGGTGCATTCATTGCCTCGCGCATTCCGGCCGGCGGCGACAACCGGCTCCTGCTCGCGGGCTGCTACCTGGTCCAGGCGGGCGGCATCGCGCTCGGCCTGGTCAGCCCGAGCGCTGCCGGCTTTGCCATCGGCAGCCTGCTGCTCGGTCTGCCATTCACCGCCATCACCTTTTTTGCGATGCAGGAGGCGCGCAGGCTGCGGCCCGCCAGCGCACCAAGCTACATGGGGCTGCTCACGGCGCTCTACGGCCTGGGGCAGATTGCGGGGCCGCCGCTGGTGGCAGTTTTGCTGCGGCACAGCGCGACGCCCGGTGAGGGGTTCAACCTGGCGCTGGAGATTGCGGCAGGCTCGCTGGTGCTGGGGGCTGTGGTGTTCGGGTGGATGGTACGGGCGTACCCGGCGAAGTCCTGAACTTCTTGGCGGCGCCCCTGCCGTACCCTTCCAGCGCGAGGAACCCGGAACTGGCGCTTGCGCGTGGGGTAGCCTGGCGGCAGACGCCCTCCCGGCTCAGTTCGGCTTGAGATTCAGCTGCTGCGCAATTGCGCCGAAGCGCGCCAGGTCGGCACGGGCCCGCGCGTCAGCGTCCGCAGCGGTGCTTGCCACCGGCATCCAGCCGGCATCGATCAGCTTCCTGCGGGTGTCCGGCTGAGCGAAACTCCTGACGACCACGGCGTTCAGCTTTTCGATGATTGCCGGCGGCGTGCCCTTGGGAGCAGCCAGCCCGAACCAGCCGGAAGTCACGAAGCCCGGCAGGCCGGCTTCGTTCGCGGTGGGCACATTCGGCAGCGAGGCGCTGCGGGTCTGCGTCGTCACGAACAGGCCGCGTACCTTGCCCGCCTGAATGTTGCCCACCTGCGCGGCGGCGTTGTCGATCATCGACTCGACATGCCCGCCCATCAGGTCCGTGGTGGCCGGCGCGCCACCCTTGTACGAGACCACATTGGCGTCGATGCCGGCGCTCTTCATGAACATGACCTGCGTCAGGTGCGCCTGCGTGCCCATGCCGGCGTTGGCAAAGGAAACCTTGCCCGGATTGGCCTTGGCATGGGCGATGTATTCCTGGAGGTTCTTCGCCGGGAAGGCGTTGTTGGTCACCACGATGAACGGGATGTCCACCAGCGTCGTGATGGATACGAGGTCGTCCACCGGCTTGTACTTCAGGTTGTAGATGTGCGGGTTGACGGCCATGGTCCCGCTGGCAGTGAACGCCAGCGTGTAGCCATCGGGCGCGGCGCGGGTGACCAGCTCCAGCGCGGTGGAACCACCGGCTCCAGGCTTTGATTCCACGATGACGGGCTGGCCCAGTGCCTTCGAGATCATCTCGCCCACCTGCCGGGCCAGCGTGTCCGAGGCGCTGCCGCCCGCGTACGGGTAGATGATGGTGATCGGCTTTGCCGGATAGGACGAGTCGGCCGACGCGGTGGTCGCAGCCCCTCCGAGAATGCCGAGCAGGGCGGCAGCAAGCAGGTGGCGGCGGGGTAGAGTTTTCATGGTTCAGCCTTGTTGGGATAGGAGTTGGTGCAATGGCGTTGCCGCCAGCGCGGAGAACTGCGTGAGGGCAGGGGTCATGCTGTCGGTGTACCAGCCGTTTTCATGCAGCAGGTTCATCGAGCCAATCGGTTTGCCGCCCGAAAAAATGGGCACTGGCAGCCCAGCGACTCGATCAGTGCGAAGTCGAAGAAGGCCGTACGGATGTCGTCCGCATTGCGGCAGATCCGGACTCGCCCGGGGCCCAGGACGTCCCTGAAGAAAATGCTGTCCCGGTTCAGTGGCTTGGTGCCGCCGCAGGGATAGGCGTGCGGGAGGTTGGTGTAGACGCGCTGGCTGAGATTGCGTGTCCAGTCCACGGCCAGGATGGTGAACAGCTTGTGGCCGGGGTACTGCGCAAGGGCTGCGTCGAGCGC
>CAZFKW010000279.1:2199-2959 GCA_964519795.1 uncultured Ramlibacter sp.
CGCATGGCGAGGGCGAGGTCATCGAGGAGTTCGTCAACTTCAGGCATAGGGCGCATTCTGCGACCGGCAACCATGCACTGCAAATGAATAAAACTGATTTATCCATTACCGTTCCTGCATGTTTCGAGCAGACCTGAGCAGCTTCGCCTCATCGCGCAGGGCAGCCATGAATTTATCGAGCTTCGGGTCCAGGTCCGCTGCGTCCCAGAGCATGCCGATGCTGCCGAAGTCAACCTGCGGCGCCATCTTCACGATGTCCATCAGCTTCAGGCTTGCATAGATCGGTGTGACGGAGCCGGCCAGTGCGCTGATGTACTCGCCCTGGCGGAACAGCATCTGCACGACAACATGGGAGGCTGTCTCGATGCGTGCCTGCGGAACCGGCACGCCGGCATGCAGGAATGCGGCCTCCACGCGCTTGCGCATCAGCGTTCCTGCAGGCGGCATGATCCACGGCAAAGTGGCTGCCTCCGTCCAGGTGGGCTTGCGCCTGCGCGCAAAGGGGTGGCCGGGGTTGGTGACGATGCTCACCGTGTCGTCAATGAGCAGCTCGGAAGGGAAGCCCGACGCCTGCGCGCGCATGTCCAGCGGCCCGATGATGAGATCCATCTCCTTTTTGTGCAGCCGCTCCAGCAGGACCTCGAACGTGGCTTCAAGCACATGCACATGCAGATGGGGATATGACTTCAGGATCCGGCCAATGGCCTTGGGCAGCAGCGCCGGCGTGGCCGAAATGATCGAGCCCACATACAGGTGGCCC
>CAZFKW010000279.1:2969-5778 GCA_964519795.1 uncultured Ramlibacter sp.
TGGTACGGTGGACATCGCCCATCATGCGTTCCGCATGGCGTCGCAGCACCTCGCCCGCAGGCGTTGTCTTGAGCTGCCGGCCACGCACGAAAAGCGGCGTGCCCACCAGATCTTCAATGTCTGCAAGCCAGTGTGACACCGCAGGCTGCGTCATGTGCAGGACCTTCGCTGCTGCGGTGATGCTGCGCAGGTCGCAGAGGATCAGCAGGACTTCCAGGTGGCGCAGCTTCAGCCGCCGGGCCCAGGTGATGTCTTCAAGGCGTCCGGTCATGAGCGTTTCCTTATGTATGCCTCGGTTTTATTCATTTGTTAAGCATAGCGCCAGCCTGGACAATTTGCTGCAAACCAGACCGCACCCAACCGGAAAGCCACATGCCCAAACTCACCCAGACCACCTTCAACTACCGCCACGCCCGCATGGCCGCGCTCATGGACGAACTGAAGCTCGATGCGCTGGTGTTCACCACGGGCGACTTCTTCCAGTTTGCGACGAACTTCCACACCGATGTGCAGCCCTGGGAGCGGCCCATCTTCGCCGTGGTCCCGCGCAATGGCACACCCTTCCTCATCATGAACGAGCTGTCAACCAACCATGTGCGCTTTTCCATCGAGAACGGCAAGCTGTGGGTGACTGACATCAGCTTCTACGGCGAGCACCCGAGGGTCGGCAACCGCCTGCCGCTGATCTACCAGCTGCCCGAGTTGCTGGCCGAGCGGCTGAAGCAGGCGGGCCTTGCCCGCGCCCGCATCGGCGTCGAGGGCGGCAGCCCCATCCTGGCCGCCGTCGGCAGGCTGTTGCCGGACATCCATTTCCGGCCCAGCACGCCGGAGTGCCGCTCGCTACGTTGGCAGAAGAATGAAGAAGAGATCAAGGTGATGGAATCCATTGCCAGCCTGTCGGACTGGCTGCAGGACCGTTACCGCGAAAACATCCGGCCGGGCCGCCTGGTGCAGGAACTGGACTTCGCCATGGCCTCGCTGTTTGTCCAGGAAGCAGCGGAGCGCTTTCCGGGCGAGCACTTCGAAGTCATCCGCACCTGGACGCTCAGCGGCCCGGCCTCCGCCTCACCGCACGGTGATGGCGCCTCGTGCGGGCAGCGCATCAAGGAAGGCGATGTCCTGGTCAACATCGTCATTCCACGCCTGAACGGCCTGGCCATCGAGAATGAGCGCACGTGGTTCTGCGGCAAGCCCGGCAAGGAGCAGGTGGCGCTGTGGACGGCGGCCAGGGACGCCAATGAAGCCGCCGTCGCGGCCGCGAAGACGGGCAACCCCGTCAATGCCATCGACGCCGCCGCGCAGGCTGTGATCGAGAAGGCAGGCTTTGCCGAACATATCAAGCATCGCACCGGCCACGCCATCGGCGTCGTTCATCACGAGTACCCGGAAGACATGGCGTTTTCCTTCCGGCCGCTGCTGGACAACGAGGTGTATTCAGCGGAGCCCGGTCTGTATGTGTACGGCATCGGCGGCTTCCGCCTGGACGACACGGTGGTGGTCGGGGCCGAGCCGCGCATGTTGACCCGCACGCCGCGAACCCTGGAATATGCGACAGTGCTGTGAGCGCGGGAAACGGAGCGCCCGGCGCAGTCGTGCCGCCTGAAGAAGTCAGGCAGGAACCGGCACCCGCATGACACAGCCCGAAAGCGTCACCGCCGCACGAGGCGGATCTGCCCATGTTGTCGCCCTGCGGTCAAGTGACTACCAGTCGCTCCCAGCTAGCGATCGCGGTACCCGTCGCCGCCCAGCCGCTCGCATGCAGGCCCTCTCTCAGCGCCGTCTTGAGCACCTTGCCATAGTTGTTCTTGGGCAATTCATCCGCCAGAAAATAGTGCTTGGGGCGCTTGAATCTCGCCATCTGGCCGAGGCAGTGCTGGTCCAGCGTAGCGGGAGTCGCCGTCGAGCCTGGCTGCAGCACCACGAACGCCACGACCACCTCGCCCCATTCATCGTGCGGCGCACCGACCACAGCCACCTCCTGAACGCCAGGCAAGGTGAGTAGCGCCTCCTCTACTTCCCTCGGATAGATGTTTGATCCACCGCTGATGATCAGGTCCTTGCTACGGTCCAGCAGGGTCAGGAAGCCGTTTGCGTCCAGACGACCAACGTCGCCTGTGAAAAGCCAGCCGTCACGAATCGTGGCCGCAGTTGCGTCGGGGTTTTGCCAGTAACCCGCCATCACGCTGTCGCCACGCACCAGGACCTCGCCCATGTCGCCTACGGGCAGCGGTTGGCCCTGCGCATCGGCCACTCGAATCTGCACGGGCGTCTGTGCAATGCCCACTGAGGCGATGCGCTCGGCCCAACGGGGATGCGTCGTATCTGACAGGTGTGCGCGGGACAGGGCGGTGCCAACCATTGGGGTTTCGCCCTGGCCGTAAATCTGGACGAAGCGCGGGCCGAGTACTTGCAGCGCGCGCTGGATGTCCGCTGCGTACATCGGGGCGCCGCCGTAGACGATGGTTTTGAAGGCCCGCGCACTGGCGGCGCTGTCCAGGCCGCGCTGAACTGCATGGTCTACCAGGCGCTTGACGATGGTCGGTGCGGCAAACATCGTGAGTGGCCCAAGATGAAACCCAAGTCCGAACAGTTCGCCAGGGTCCACGCCGCCTGAAGCCGGGATCACGTGGCGCGCGCCCGCCATCAGGTGCGGAATGGAATAGATGCCGGCGCCGTGCGACATGGGCGCGGCATAGGCTATGGCGTCGCAGGAGGCCACAGGGTCAACGTCAACGAAGTAGGTCAGGCCCATTGTCATCAGGTTGCGATGAGTCAGCATCACCCCCTTGGGCCGGCCGGTGGTGCCGCT
>CAZFKW010000280.1:0-549 GCA_964519795.1 uncultured Ramlibacter sp.
TTCTTCACACCCATCGTTGACGACCCGTATGACTTCGGCCGCATCGCCGCCACCAATGCGCTGTCGGATATCTACGCGATGGGCGGCACCCCCATCATGGCGCTGGCACTGGTGGGCATGCCCATAGACGTGCTGCCGCCTGAGGTCATCGGCCGCATCCTGGAGGGTGGCGCGTCGGTGTGCCGCGATGCCGGCATCCCCATTGCAGGGGGCCACAGCATCGACGTGCGGGAACCCATTTACGGCCTGGTCGGCCTCGGCCTGCTGCCCCCCCAAAAGGTCCGGCGCAATGCCGACGCACAGGCCGGCGACGTGCTGGTGCTGGGCAAGCCGCTTGGTGTGGGCATTCTCTCCGCAGCGCTCAAAAAAGGCTTGCTGGATGAGGGCGGCTATGCCGACATGCTGCGCCACACCACGCAACTCAACCGGGTCGGCGTTGAGCTCGCGGCCCTGGACGGCGTCCATGCCATGACCGATGTGACCGGCTTCGGCCTGGCGGGGCACCTTCTGGAGATCTGCCGGGGCTCGGGTCTGTCGGGCCGGGTGAAG
>CAZFKW010000280.1:613-5749 GCA_964519795.1 uncultured Ramlibacter sp.
CTGGGCCAGGGCCATGGTCGCTGACCCGCAGACCAGCGGCGGGCTGCTGGTGAGCTGCAGGCCGGATGCAGCGCAGGCGGTGCTGGATACCTTCAGCCGTGCGGGCTTTGAGCAGGCTGCTGCCATCGGGGAGCTGGCCGCCTCGCCGCCCGGCGCCCCTGCAGGCATCATGTTCGAGGTTGCAGCCGACCTGTAGGCTGGAGCCGTGAAGTCACCGGGTCAGCCTACTGTTTGTCACCTTTGACAAGGCGCATCGCGCCGGGCGAATTGCGCGGGCTCTCACCCGCGCTGCCGTCAGTGAAACTGACGTAGGTGAAGTACCCCGGCCCGACCGGCGTAGATGTCCAGAAGCGGGCCAGCGGCGTTCCGGGGAATGCTGCTTGATCCACCGGCGCCTTGCCTGGTTCGGCATCGCGCAGGGCAACGATGCTCGACAGCTCCTTGAGGTCGGGCAGGCGCCATGTGCCACCCGCAGCCCTGGCTCGCGAAGCGGCTTCGGACTGCGAGTAGTAGCCGGCCTCCCCGGTACAGGTGCGGCCTTTCCAGGTCATGCCCTCGGCGCAACGGCGCCAGGTCAGTCCGGTCTTCCTGTCAGAGATTTCCAGGCCATCGGCGGACGGCGTGAAGCGCTCCTGGGCATGGGCCTGCATGCAACAGGCCATCAGCGCAAGGGCAGCCAGCAGGGGCGTCTGCTTGTTCATGTACATCTCGATCTCCTCCAGACTGTCGCTGGTTGGCCTGATCCTAACCAGCACGACATCCGGACTGCAGAGGGAAGCTACCTAGCGGAAAGTACTTAGCCAGTACCCAAGCCGTCACGGGGAGCCCGCAGGCGCACCGACGACGTCAGGCCGGCAGGCGCCCTTCGATCAGCTTCCAGTGGGCCGCATCCACCGGCGTAATCGACAGCCGGTTGCCCTTGCGAAGGACCTGCATGCCGGCAAGGGCCCCAAGCGCCCGCATCTCGGCCAGGCCCAGCACGCGCGTCTTGCGCAGGGCTTGCACATCAACCAGCAGCCAGCGGGGGGCCTGCGGACTTGACTTGGGGTCGTAGTACGGGGACTCCGGGTCGAACTGCGTCGGGTCAGGATAGGCCTGCGACGCCACACGCGCAATGCCCGCCACCCCGGGCTCGGCGCAACTGGAGTGGTAGAACAGCACGCCATCACCCACCCGCATGTCGTCACGCATGAAATTCCGGGCCTGGTAGTTGCGCACGCCGACCCACGGTACAGTGGCGTTGCTGGCCGCCAGGGCGTCGTCAATCGAGCACTCGTCGGGCTCGGACTTCATCAACCAGTAGTTCGGCATGCGCACCTTGTACAAGCGGCTGCAGCTTCAGGCAGCGACGGGATGCCCGGCCGGCTGTCCGGCCGGCGCGGGAGTCGGCGGGCCGGCGTCGGCCGGACCAGCGGCACGCTCCGCCTCAAAAGCCTGGATCGCATCCAGCGCATCCCTGAGCGTCATCTCGCCCGCCTGCATGAGCCTGTCCGTGAGATGCCCGGTCAGCGGCTGGAGGTCCGCCAGCACGGCACGCGTCTCGGCATAAAGGCGCTCGCTCTGGGCCTCCATGAGCGCGCGTGTTTCATCGTCCACGGGCCTGTGGCCGCCATCGTTTTGCAGCGCGCCAAAGTTCAGGCGCGTCTTGCGGTACATGCCCATCTCGGCAATGGCATGGTGCAGCAGCTTCGTGACCCGCGTGATGTCATTGTGCGCGCCATTGGTCGTGCCCTCCTCGCCGAAGAACAGCTCCTCATTGGCCATGCCACCCAGCAGCACCCGAACGTCATGTTCCATGTCGGCCTTGGTCTTGAGCAGCTGGTTGCCCTGCTTGTGGAACACAAAGCCCAGCGCGTTGTTGCGCGGACTGGCCTTGAGCGAAATCTTGATGGTCTTCATGTTGGCCTGGAGCTTTGCCCAGTCACCCCCGGCCAGCCTGCGCTCATGCTCGAAGTCCACCAGGAAGTGGCCCCACTCGTGGATGGCGATGATACGCCTGTCGCGCTCGCGCTCCCTGGTGGCATTGCTGTTGACGTTGCCCACCAGCACCCGCTCGGCGGCTTGCATCAGCGTGGCCTCGCCGATCATGCCGCCCGCCTGCACCGCGCTGATGCCGGCCTGGTCCACGATGGTCTCGATATCGGCCGGGCTGCGCCCCTCCGTGACTTCCACCAGGTGGCGCAGGTCCAGGCCCGCCTCCACCTTGCCTGCGCGGCGGCCGAGGTAGTGCTGCACGATGGCCAGGCGCTCCTCACCATTGGGCAGGCGGAAGTCCACCTTCATCTGGAAGCGGCGCAGCATGGCTTCATCCATCTGCTGGGTTTCCTGGTTGAAGTTGGAGGCAACGATCCAGATGACCTCGGCGTCGGCTTTGGTGCGCACACCGTCCAGCACGGCCAGCAGCATGTTCTGCGTGTCGTCGTCAAACTTGCGGCGGCCGCCGCGCTTCATGAACAGGTCCTGCGCCTCATCCAGAAACACGATGCAGCGCTTGCGGCGCCTGGCCATGGCCATGATGCGGTTGAGCGTCTGTGAGCCGCCGCCGACAAATCCGGTTTCCAGGTTGACCGCCGAGTGAAACAGGATGGGCAGGTTCAGCTCCCTGGCCAGGTAGCTGGCCAGCTTTGTCTTGCCAGTGCCGGCCGGGCCGCTGAACATGACGTTGAACGGCTTGCTGACGCCGTACTCCGCATACTGGGCACGGCGGCCATACTGGTCCTTGATCTGCGCGACCTCGGCCTTGATGTCGTCCATGCCCACCAGGTCGTCAATGCCGCCCTGGATCTGCCCGGGCTCGATGAATTTGAGGGACCTGATCTGCCCGCGCAGCATGATCCACAGGAAGGCCAGCAGGCCCACCGACAGCGACGCCGACAGCAGGGCGCTCAGGTCGCCCTTCCAGGCATCGCGCGCAGACTGCGGGCGAGCGCCCGAGAATCGCTGCTCCAGCCGCTCGAACACCTCGGCGCTGGGACCGTCAAGCTCGGTACGCGGCACGAAGCCGATCTTGCCGCCCCACGACGCATTCACGGCCTTGTCCGTGAATATCCTGGACTCCATGTCCGACGGGTACCAGGCGTACTGGCGGCCCTGCGACTCGACGAGCACGAAGCGCTCGGACACGCTCCACGAGAGCGGGCTGTAGACAACCGTGATCCGGTCCACCGGGTTGCGCTCCAGAAAGCCCAGCAGCGATCCGGTGCCAAAGAACACGGGCAGGTCCTTGTTGTAGCTCCACAGGGCTTCAGCGCCCGTTTCAGTGGCGGCCATGGCCTTGACGGCTTCCGCCATCTGCGCCTGCTTCTGGTGCAGGGTCCAGGAATAGAACGCGCTGGCAGGTATGAGCAGCGCCACAGCAACGACCCCAAGCTTCATGACCCCCGTCTGGATGACGAACCAGTCCTGCAGGCGCGTCGCGGCCTTGCGGACGCTGGCGCGAAACCGGGCGAGGCGCTCACGGCTTTCGCCGCCGGGACTGCTTGAGGAAAGATTTGCCATTGGTTGCTGCACTGATTGGGGACGGGCACCCGGCCTACACCGGATACGGCATTTATCCTACACAGCAAATGGCGTGCATGCACCAGTTCAATCGCTGTAACAAGCTGAAAGTGGGGGTTTTTTGCACCGTACAGGCAGGCGCGAAGCAAGACCAAGGTGCAGGGGCGTAGCAACGCCCGCATAATGGACAGACACCTCTGCCCCGACCGCCCATGAACATCACCTTGCGCATCAGCGGCCCCCTGCTCATCATGGCTGCGCTGCTGGCAGGTGGCTGGTGGTATGCCGGCGACGAGGTACGCCGCTGGACGGGCAAGCCCCAGGTGCAAACGCAAACCGGACAGCCAGGCCGGCAAATCGTGATGCGCACGCCGGGCGGGCTGCTGGAGATTTCGCGCATCAAGTCTTATGAGCGCTTCAGCCGGTCGGACACGCGAAGCATCGGCCCGATATCGCTCGGCACCACCGAGTCGATGATTGAGGTTCCGGCGCTCTTCAGGTACCACATCGAGATGGCCCGGGAGTGGCCCGTGACATGCACACCCAAGGCCTGCATCGTACGCACCGGCCCTGTCAAGCCCACGCTGCCCGCGGGCATCTACACCTCGGAGCTCAAGACCAGGACGTCCAGCGGCTGGGCGCGCTTCAACAAGCACGAGAACCTGGCCCAGCTCACCCGCGACGCTGAAGCACTGCTGGCGTCCCGCGCCAACGACGCGCGCAACCGCGACCTAGCCCTGAGCGTGGGGCGCAAGACGGTTGAGGAATTCGCGCGGACCTGGCTGCTGAAGGACGGCACTGTCAAGCGCGATGCCGACTTCCGCGTGGTGGTGCTGTTCCCCGGTGAGGCACTGGCCAAGGTGGCGCCGGATGATGCGATGTAGGGGCTGACGGGGAGGGTGAATCTTGCGGCGGTGCAGGTCTTTCGTACCGACTCCGGACTCGCTGGCGATGCGCCAGTGATTGTCAGCATGAATAAGCGGCTGTGTTGTCGGCCAGCGTTGCATTTCACAACCCTTACGGATAGTGGACACACCGTGCCGGCAGTTTTCAAATCGTCCGAGAGCCGTGCTTCCCCTGCACGGGGAAAGGGTGCGCGCAATGGACTTCAATCACTTCAGCTATGGCAGTAGCACACGCGCCACACCGCCACTCGGTACAGCCCACCGCCCAGCCGGGGGCTCTGCGTGTCACTGGGTCCAGTCCGACGTGCAGGGTCCCAGGCATGAGCAGCATGCACCTCAGCCGGACACACCACTGTTGTCGACCTACACCGCACAGGCCGTGATGACAGACGGGCGCCGGCGAACCTCCGACTCAGCACTCCCTGACATAGTCAGTACACCCCCTGAGAGGAAGAGAGTTGCAAGTGGAACCCACCTGAGGTTCTTGCAGGATTGCTTCCCTGACAGGTCATTTACCGCTCAGGAAGCAATCGAGAAACTATGTCAGGCGGGATGGAAAAAGACGGCGGTAGCGGCGATTTGCACAAGACTTGCCAGCAAAGGCCAGCTCACTAACGTGGGATGGGGCCGCTACGTAATCGCCAAGACGCCGCTGGCGGAGGCCGCTACGCCAGAGCAACTTCAACCCAGCCAGGCTTCTGAACTCCCTGCCGCTGTTCACCAGCCCCCTGAG
>CAZFKW010000281.1:0-5742 GCA_964519795.1 uncultured Ramlibacter sp.
CTGGGCAGCTACTTCCTTTGTGCCGCGTTGTCGATCCCTCTTTGGCTGCAGGCTGTCAAGCGCATCGGGCTGGCGCGTTCCTGGCTGTGCGGGATGCTGCTGTCAATTGCGGTGTTCATCTGGGCCACGCAGCTGGGCGCTGGCGACATTGCCGCATTCATTGCCGTGTGCGCGCTCTCCGGGGTGGCACTGGGTACGGACCTGGCTTTACCGGGCGCGATGCTGGCAGGCCTCATTGCCGATGCCGGCGACCGAGGCAAGTCCGAGGGCGCGTACTTCGGCTGGTGGAACTTTGCCACCAAGATCAACCTGGCGCTGGCCGCGGGCCTGGCGCTGCCCCTGCTCGGGCTGTTCGGCTACGCGCCGGGCGCTCGAGAGCCCGGTGCGCTGCAGGCACTGGTCATTGCCTATTGCCTCCTGCCGTGCCTGCTCAAGCTCGCTGCGGCATCAGCCCTGTACTTCTTCATCATCAGGAAAACCCCCGCGGGACTCAAGCCATGAAAAGACGAATGATCCTGGCCGCAACGGCCGTCTCCGCTGCCACGCTCGCCGGCTGCGCATCGCAGCAGATCGGCGACTATGCCGGCGAGAAGCCCGTGCTCGACCTGCGCGAGTACTTCAACGGCACCGTCGATGCATGGGGCGTCTTCACCGACCGGTCGGGCAAGGTTGTCAGGCGCTTCACAGTGGTGATGGCTTGCAGCTGGACTGGCGACGACGGCGTCCTCGATGAGGCATTTACCTACTCCGACGGCACCACCCAGCGCCGCGTCTGGCGCATGAAGAAGCTGCCCGATGGCCGCTACACCGGGCGCGCGGATGACGTGGTGGGCCAGGCAGAGGGCCAGTCCCGCGGCAATGCCTTCCGGTGGGGCTACACGCTGGCCCTGCCGGTGGACGGCAGGATCATCGAGGTGCAATTCGACGACTGGATGTACCTGATGTCCGAGAAGGTGATGCTGAACCGGGCCGTGATGAGCAAATACGGCTTCCGGCTCGGTGAGGTCACGCTCTCGTTCACCAAAAGATGAGCACGACAGACGGGCACATCAGTCAGGCACATCAGCCATCGACATAAGGAATCGGATCACATCATGTCCCTCAACCCGCGCGTCGCCGGCTGGCACGGCAAGTCAGTATGGCTGGTAGGCGCATCCACCGGCATAGGCCGTGCCACGGCCTCGGCGCTGCATGCGGCCGGTGCGAAGGTGCTGGTATCAGCCCGCGACGCGAAAGCACTGGCGGACTTCGTTGCGCAGCACCCTGGCGCCGTCGCACTGCCCCTTGATGTCACCGACCCGGGCGCGGTCACGGCGGCAGCACGTACAGCGCTGGACCTGGGGCCGATTGACGGCGTGATGTACTGCGCCGGTTATTACAGCGAACAGCGCGCAACCGCCTGGCGCCTTTCCGAGATGCTGAGACATGAGCAGATCAACTATGTCGGCGTCCTGCATGTGCTGGACGCCGTGCTGCCGCACCTGCTGATGCGCAAGTCAGGCTTCATCAGCCTGGTCAGCAGTGTGGCAGGCTTCCGGGGGCTGCCCAAGAGCCTGGCCTACGGGCCGACCAAGGCGGCGCTCATCAACCTCGCAGAGACGCTCTACCAGGACCTGCGCGCCAGCGGCATCGCTGTCAGCGTCATCAATCCGGGCTTTGTGGAGACCCCGCTGACAGCGCAGAACCAGTTCGACATGCCCGCCCTGATATCACCCGCGCAGGCGGCGCAGGAAATCATGAAAGGCTGGGAAACTGGGCAGTTCGAGATCCATTTCCCCAAGCGCTTCACGCTCTGGATGAAGCTGCTGCGGGTGCTGCCCTATTGGCTTTACTTTCCTGCGGTGCGCAGGATCACAGGCCTCTGATGCCGCGGTTCAGGCCGGCTTGGTGTCGATGAAGCTCTGGCGCAGCGCCAGCTTGTCGCCCAGCTTGCCCAGGTTGGGGTAGGGCGTGCGCCAGTCAATATGGGGAAAGCGGAAGTCAAGGTACTCAAGCGCGCAGCCGACAGCGATGTCAGCCAGGCTCATGTGGATGCCTGCGCAGAAAGGCTTGTCGCCCAGGCCCTGGCTCATGGCCTTGATGCAGGCATCGATCTTGCCGGTCTGGCGGTCAATCCAGGCCTGGCTGCGCTGGACCTTGGTGCGGCCGGCCCAGTTGGCCTCAAGCCGGGCCAGGATGGCGGCGTCGAGCAGGCCGTCGGCGAGCGCTTCCCAGGTTTTGACTTCAGCGCGTTCGCGGCCCATGGCGGGGATCAGCTTGCCAACCGGTGACAGCGTGTCCAGGTATTCAACAATCACGCGCGAATCAAACAGCGCCTCGCCGCCCTCCATGACAAGGCAGGGCACCTTGCCCAGCGGGTTGGACTGCGTGATGGTGGTGTCGGCGGCCCAGACGTCTTCGGCGACAAACTGGTAGTCCAGCTTTTTTTCCGCCATCACGACGCGTACTTTGCGCACATAGGGGCTGGTGATTGCGCCGATGAGTTTCATGGGTTCTCTCTGAGTGTTCGAGTTATGACTGCCAGACCATTTTAGGCGAAGCCGCCCTTTTCCCTGTCACGCGGATGCTACAGTGCGCACCATCAAATTGTGTCCGTCGCAGGGAGCGCGCACTTGGAACTCATCCAGCAAACCAGCCACATTTCAAACGTACTGCCGGCCCCCTCAGCTGCGCAGGAATATCCCATCGAATTCACAGCCAGCGGAAGTGAGTACTTCCGGATATGGATCGTCAACCTTCTGCTGATCCTGGTGACCTTCGGAATCTACCTGCCCTGGGCCAAGGTACGCAAACTCAGGTACTTCTACAGCAATACGCACATTGACGGACATGCGCTGGACTTCCATGGGCAAGGCGGCCAGATGCTGCGCGGCCTGGCGATTGTCTGGGTGTTCCTGCTGGCCTATTCCATGGCCACCGAGATTTCCGGCTGGGCCGGCCTGGTGGCGGCGCTGGTTTTTGTGGGCCTGTGGCCGATGCTGTTCCGTGCTTCGATGCGCTTTCGCCTGGCCAACACGAGCTGGCGCGGACTGCGCTTTCATTTCACCGGGGATGAGAAAGGCGCCTACCAGGCGATCATGCCGCCCCTGGCCCTGGCGCTGCTGCCGTTCTCGCTGATCGCCGCACTGGCGGGAGCGGAGACAAAGGGATCCCCGGTCGCGCCGCCGCCCTTCGCAGGCCTGGCGTTTGGTGGCGTGATGCTGCTGTTCGTGGTCGCGTTGCCCTATTTCCTGTGGCGCATCCGCAGTTACCAGCACAACAACTATGCCTTCGGCCAGCTGCGCTCGGAGTTTCGCTGCGGCGCCGGTGCCTTCTACGCCATCGTCTTCAAGACCATCGGTGTGACGCTGCTGGGCGTGGTGCTCGTCGGGCTGGTGGGCTACTTCATGCGCCCGGCGGGTGGCGTGGGCGCAGGCGCGGTCATGCTGATCGCTGCGCTCTTCGTCGCCGGCGTCCTCTTCTTCAACATCGTGCCCAAGGCATATGCGCAGTCGCAATTGCAGAACCTGGTGTGGTCGCGCACCGGCAGCCGTTTCTTCCGCTTCAAAAGCGAGCTGGCATTCGGGCCTTATGCCGCCCTGCAGTTCAAGAACTTCCTGCTGATTTTCCTCACGCTCGGCCTGTACTGGCCCTTCGCCGTCGTGGCAACGCGACGCGCGCAGCTGCATGCCGTGACGCTGAAGAGCCGCATCGGCCTGGACGACCTCACCGGCGCCGCCCATGCCGGCAAGCCTGACGCGGCGGGCGACGCCGCAGCGGACGTGTTTGGCCTGGACCTCGGGATGTGACCACGCCCATGGAACCCGCCTTGCGCGCCCACTACTTTGACGGGCGAAGCTCCCGTGCCCGACTGGTATTGCTGAGCGTGCATGAGGGCCGGCTGCGCGTGGCTTCCGCAGACTCCGGTGGCGATGCGCCGGCATTGCGGGAGCTGCCGGCCAGGGATGTCCGCTGGCCGGAACGCATGCGCCATGGCGCGCGCATCGCCCACCTGCCGGGCGGCGCCACTATTCAGGCCCTGGATGCCGTTCAGTGGGACGCATGGGTCACCCAGAACGTGCAGCGCGATTCGCTGGTCGTGAAAGCCCAGCAAAGCTGGCACGGTGTTGCTGCAGCCTTCGGAATCCTGGTGGTGGTCCTGGCCGCGTCCTACCTGTGGGGCCTGCCGCTGGCTGCGCGCGGCGTGGTATCGCTTGTACCCGGGACGGTGGATACCCTGCTCGGCGAGCAGACCTTGCGTTCCATCGACAGCCGTTTGATGCAGCCCTCAGAGCTGCCCTTGGCCGACCAGACGCGGATCCGGGAGGCCTTCACACAGGCCGTCATCAAAACGCATGGCAGCGGTGCACCGGACTGGCGGCTTGAATTCCGCAAGGGCAAGACGGATGGATCCGGCAAATCCATGCTCGGCCCCAACGCATTCGCATTGCCGGGCGGCACCATGGTGCTGACAGACGAGTTGGTGAACCTGGTGCAGGATGACCAGGTGGTGCTCGGTGTTCTTGGCCATGAGCTGGGCCACGTGCGGCAGCGCCACGGCATGCGGCAGCTGGTGCAGGTGTCAGCCCTGGGCGCGATCGCATCGGTTGCGTTTGGCGACTATGGCACGCTCATCAGCACGGCCCCGGTCCTGGTCGCCACCATGGGCTACTCGCGTGACGCGGAACGCCAAGCCGATGCCGAATCAGTACGGCTGATGAAGGCGGCAGGCATCTCGCCACTGGTGATGGTGAAGTTCTTTGAGGCCATGCGCGCCGAGCGCAGCAAATCAGGCCAATCGTCAGGCGGAATGGGAATTGCCTTCTCCAGCCACCCGGCTGACGAGGAGCGCATCGAAAGGTTCAGGCAGGCCGCCGCGCGCTGAGCGTTTCACGGCGCGTTGCAAGCGGGGACGACCCGGCCTCCCTGTCAGGGTGCGCGCCTACAATTGGCGCATGAATTTTTCCACGATCACGGCGCTTTCGCCACTGGACGGGCGCTACGCCGCCAAACTGGGCCACCTGCGCCCGCTGATGAGCGAGCAAGGCTTCATGCATCGGCGTGTGCAGGTCGAGATCGCGTGGTTCATTGCCTTGAGCGATGCCGGCTTTGCCGAATTCAAGCCACTCACGCCAGGCGCGCGCAAATACCTGCTCGGCCTGGTACAGAATTTCTCCGAGGCCGATGCTGTTGCCATCAAGGAGATCGAGAAAGTCACCAACCACGACGTGAAAGCCGTGGAGTACTGGATCAAGTCGCGCTTCGAGGCCCGCCCGGAGTTGCTGGCCGCCAGCGAGTTCGTGCATTTTGCCTGCACCAGCGAAGACATCAACAACACGAGCCACGCCCTGCAGCTCAAGGCCGCGCGAGAGCAGGTGATACTGCCCGGGCTCGACGCGCTGATCAGCAAGCTGCGCGAAATGGCCCACGCTTGCGCCGATGTGCCCATGCTCAGCCGCACGCATGGCCAGACCGCCAGCCCCACGACAGTCGGCAAGGAGATTGCCAACGTGGTGATGCGCCTGGCCACCGCCCGCGAGCGCATTGCGGGCGTCAAGCTGCTGGCCAAGATGAACGGCGCCGTCGGCAACTACAACGCGCACCTGTCGGCATGGCCCGACTTCGACTGGGAGGCTTTCAGCCGGAGCGTGGTGGAGCGGGCCGAGCCGGGGCCGGAGACGGGCCTGGGCCCCTGGGGCCTGGGCCTCACCTTCCAGCCCTACAGCATCCAGATCGAGCCGCACGACTACATGGCCGAGCTGT
>CAZFKW010000282.1:0-5698 GCA_964519795.1 uncultured Ramlibacter sp.
GCAACACCTACATCTACCCGCCGCAGCCGAGCATGCGCATCATCGGCGACATCATCGAGTACACGGCGCGGAACATGCCGAAGTTCAACTCGATCAGCATCTCGGGCTACCACATGCAGGAAGCTGGCGCCAACCAGGCGCTGGAACTGGCGTTCACGCTGGCGGACGGCAAGGAGTATGTGAAGACGGCGCTGGCCAAGGGCCTGGATGTCGATGAGTTCGCGGGGCGTCTGAGTTTTTTCTGGGCCATCGGCATGAACTTCTACCTTGAAGTTGCCAAGATGCGCGCGGCGCGCCTGCTGTGGTGGCGCATCATGAAAGGCTTTGACGCCAAAAACCCCAAGAGCCTGATGCTGCGCACCCACTGCCAGACCTCCGGCTGGTCGCTCACTGAGCAGGACCCGTACAACAACGTGGTGCGCACCACCATCGAGGCCATGGCGGCGGTGTTCGGCGGCACGCAGTCGCTGCACACCAATGCGTTCGATGAGGCCATTGCGCTGCCGACGGACTTTTCCGCGCGCATCGCCCGCAACACGCAACTCATCATCCAGGAAGAAACCCACATCACCAATGTGATCGACCCGTGGGCCGGCAGCTACATGATGGAGAAGCTGACGCAGGACATGGCCGACAAGGCCTGGGAGATCATCGAGGAAGTCGAGGCCATGGGCGGCATGACGCGCGCTGTGGACAGCGGCTGGGCCAAGCTGAAGATCGAGGCCGCGGCTGCGGAGAAGCAGGCCCGCATCGACAGCGGCAAGGACGTGATCGTCGGCGTCAACAAATACAAGCTGCAGTCCGAGGACACCATTGAGGCGCGCGACATCGACAACGTGGCGGTGCGCGACGGGCAGATCCGGCGCTTGCAGGCCATCAAGGCAAAGCGCGATACTGCCGCCGTGACGGCTGCCCTGCAGGCCCTGACCGATGCCGCGGAAAAGGGCCTGGACGAGGCCGCCGTTGCAGCCGGCACTGCCGGCAACCTGCTCGACCTGAGCATCAAGGCCATCCGCCTGCGCGCCACCGTGGGCGAGGTGAGCGACGCACTGGAGAAGGTTTACGGGCGCCACCGCGCCGATACTCAAAAGGTGACCGGAGTGTATGCAGCAGCTTATGACAGCGCCGAGGGCTGGGAACAGCTCAAGACTGAAATCAACGCCTTCGCCGAGCAGGAAGGCCGCCGCCCGCGGGTGATGATCTCCAAGCTCGGCCAGGACGGCCATGACCGTGGCGCCAAGGTGGTGGCTACGGCCTTTGCCGACCTTGGCTTTGACGTGGACATGGGTCCGCTGTTCCAGACGCCTGAAGAATGCGCCCGCCAGGCCATCGAGAACGACGTGCACGCCGTGGGCGTCAGCACGCTGGCAGCCGGCCACAAGACACTCGTGCCCGCCATCGTCGAGGAACTGAAGAAGCAGGGCGGCGACGACATCATCGTCTTCGTCGGCGGCGTCATTCCGCGCCAGGACTACGACATGCTCTATGAAGCCGGTGTCAAGGGCATCTACGGCCCCGGCACGCCGATTCCCGCCAGCGCGAAAGACGTGCTGGAGCAGATCCGCAAGGCGATCGCGTGAGCGCTGCGGGAGAAGGCGCTGTCGCGCGAGTGAGCGCATCCGCGCTGGTATTGCGAACTGACGTCGTCTTGCCGTCTGGTGCTGTACTGCCGGCTGGCATTGTCCTGGCGGAAGTCGTGGACCTGGTGGAAGGCATGGACCGGGCGGACGGCGCGGACGTGGTGGAAGGCGTGGACCTGGCTGGTTTTGGCTCTGGTGACCACCCCTCCGTTCGGGCTGAGCTTGTCGAAGCCTGGAGGTAATGCAGGTGCGTCCTTTCCACGCTTACCTTCTGCGTTGCTCCGATGGCTCGTACTACGCGGGTCATACGGATGACCTGGCGATGCGTATGAAACAACACACAGATGGCCTCGTGGGTTATACGTCCACGCGCAAGCCGCAGGAGCTGGTCTGGCAGGGCGAGTTTGAAACACGCGAAGGGGCGTTGGCTTTCGAGTTGCAGATCAAAGGCTGGTCGAGAGCCAAGAAGCAAGCATTGATTGCAGGCGCATGGGATGAGGTCAGCCGATTGGCCAAGTCCTCGCAAGCCCCGCTTCGACAAGCTCAGGACAGGCTTCGACAGGCTCAGGGCGAACGGGGTGGGGCGACGCACGGAGGCAGGCGATGACCCCGACTTCTGTTGAAGCGATCACGCAAAGCCATGGCACGCGACAGCGTCGCGCCATCGCCAAGTCCATCACCTTGCTGGAATCAACGCGGCAAGACCACCGTGCCCAGGCTGATCAGCTCCTCACGGACATCCTGCCCCACACCGGTAAGTCCTTCCGCCTCGGGATCAGCGGTGTACCCGGCGTCGGCAAGTCCACCTTCATTGAAGCCCTGGGCCTCTACCTGATAGCCAAGGGCCACAGGGTCGCCGTACTTACGATAGACCCTTCCTCCACCGTCTCCGGCGGCTCCATCCTCGGCGACAAGACCCGCATGGAAAAGCTCTCGGTCCACCAGAGCGCCTACATCCGCCCCAGCCCCTCCAGCGGCACGCTCGGTGGCGTGGCCGAGAAAACCCGCGAGGCCATGCTGGTCTGCGAAGCTGCAGGCTACGATGTGGTGATCGTCGAGACGGTTGGCGTCGGTCAGAGCGAAACCGCAGTCTCCGGCATGACCGACATGTTCGTGCTGATGCAACTGCCCAACGCCGGCGACGACCTTCAGGCCATCAAGAAGGGCGTGATGGAACTGGCAGACCTGGTCGTCATCAACAAGGCCGACCTGGATGCCGATGCCGCCACGCGCGCGCAGGCGCAGATCACCAGCGCAATGCGGCTGTTCGGGCAGCATGGCAATCCCGAGCGCTCGCCGGGCCGCCCCAGGAGTGCGAGCGGCCCCTCGGGGGGCAGCGAACAAAGTGAGCGTGGAGGCGATATTCACGCGCATCACGACGAAAAGATCTGGCACCCCGAAGTCATCAAGCTCAGCGCCTTGAATGGCACGGGCGTCGATGCGTTCTGGACCCTGGTCACGAACTTCAGGACTTTGCAGCAGGCCAATGGCAAGCTCGCGGCGCGAAGGCAGCACCAGGCACTCGCCTGGATGTGGGAGCGCATCGACGCCGGCCTCAAGCAGGCGTTCCGCAACGACCCCGCAGTACGTGCCATGCTGCCGTCGGTCCTGCAGGACGTCGCCTCCGGGAAGCTTGCCGCATCCACCGCCGCCCGCTCGCTGCTCGGCGCATGGCAAGGCGGCAGCGCATGAACAGGCTTGACGTCCAGCGCATCCGCAACTCGCCAGTGTGGCGCGCGGAGCGCACGGAAATGGTGGACACGTTGGACGGCCCGGTGCTGGTCAAGGGCCAGCGTCCGGCGCGCGCCAACTTGGGCTATGCCGTGCTCAACGGGCTTGCCCGCGCCACAGGCTCCCGTGTCCTGCAGGCCGTGCCCATGCATGGCGGGGATGCCGCACAGGCCGTGGAAGTGCGGCGCCTGGGTGAGCTCTTTGCCTCGGGCGTTCGCGTGCCGCGCCTGCTGCATGTGGATGCGGAGTTTTTTGCCATGGAGTTTGTGCCCGGCCCCAACCTGGCAAGCCTGCTGGCCGCCAAACCCGCCAACGGCCTGGGGCTGTGGGAGCGGGGCCTGCGCGCCATCGAATCCGTGCATGCGCGCGGCGAGTACCTGAGCCAGGCCCACGCGCGCAATTTCATCGTCCATGGCGACGCTCTCGTGGCCATCGACTTCGAGGACGACCCGCTGGAGGTCATGACGCTGACGGAAGCGCAGGCGCATGACTGGCTGGTGTACCTGCTGTCCACCGCCTGGCTGCTGCCGGGCAAGCAGGATCAGATGCTGGCCCTGTGGCGCGGGTTCATTCCACCTGACAGCCCCGGTGGCGCATTGCTGCACAAGACGGCGCGGCGCCTGGGGTGGCTGCGCCACCTGCCGTGCAAACGCAAACCCTGGGGCCGCGACATTGTCAGCGCGCAGGCCGCCGGGGCCTTCCTCCACCAGTGGGCGCGCGAGCGCCGGCCTGCCTGATTTTTCTCCCGGAGCACACCCATGCAAGACATTCTTGAGCAACTCGAAAGCAAGCGCGCCGCAGCCCGCATGGGCGGCGGCCAGAAGCGCATTGATGCGCAGCACAGAAAGGGCAAGCTCACTGCGCGTGAGCGCCTGGAAATCCTGCTGGACGACGGAACCTTTGAAGAGTGGGACATGTTCGTCGAGCACCGCTCGGTGGACTTCGGCATGGCCGAACAGAAGATCCCGGGCGACGGCGTGGTCACAGGCTACGGCATGATCAATGGCCGCCTCGTCTTCGTTTTCAGCCAGGACTTCACCGTGTTCGGCGGCGCGCTCAGCGAGGCGCATGCCGAGAAGATCTGCAAGGTGATGGACCAGGCCATGAAGGTCGGCGCACCGGTCATCGGCCTGAACGACTCGGGTGGCGCGCGCATCCAGGAGGGTGTGGCGTCGCTTGGCGGTTATGCCGATGTGTTCCCGCGCAACGTGATGGCCTCGGGCGTGGTGCCGCAGATCAGCATGATCATGGGCCCCTGCGCCGGCGGCGCGGTCTACTCGCCGGCCATGACGGACTTTATCTTCATGGTCAAGGATTCCAGCTACATGTTCGTGACCGGCCCGGATGTGGTGAAGACCGTAACGCATGAAGAGGTGACGGCCGAAGAACTGGGCGGCGGCATCACCCACACCACCCGCAGCGGCGTGGCCGACCTGGCCTTTGACAATGATGTGGAGGCGCTGGTCATGCTGCGCCGCCTGTACAACTACCTGCCGCTCAACAACCGCGAGAAGGCGCCGGTACGCCCGAGCAAGGATCCGGCCGACCGCATGGACATGAGCCTGGACACGCTGGTGCCGGAGAACCCGAACAAGCCCTACGACATGAAGGAGCTGATCACCAAGACGGTCGACGATGGCGACTTCTTCGAGATCCAGCCGGAATACGCCAGGAACATCATCGTGGGCTTTGGCCGCATGGAGGGTCAGACCGTGGGCATCGTGGCCAACCAGCCGCTGGTGCTGGCCGGCTGCCTGGACATCAAGAGCTCCATCAAGGCCGCACGCTTCGTGCGTTTCTGTGATGCGTTCAACATCCCTGTCGTGACATTTGTGGACGTGCCCGGCTTCATGCCCGGCACCAGCCAGGAGTACGGCGGGATCATCAAGCACGGCGCCAAGCTCTTGTATGCCTATGCCGAATGCACGGTGCCCAAGATCACCGTCATTACCCGCAAGGCCTACGGTGGTGCTTATGACGTGATGAGCTCCAAGCACCTGCGCGGCGATGTGAACTTTGCCTGGCCCAACGCCGAGATTGCGGTCATGGGCGCCAAGGGCGCGGTGGAAATCATCTTCCGCGAAGACAAGGGCGACCCTGCCAAGCTCGCCGCGAAAGAAGCCGAATACAAGGCCCGCTTCGCCAACCCGTTTGTGGCCAGCGCCCGGGGTTACATCGACGACGTGATCCTCCCGCACGAAACCCGCAAACGCATCTGCCGCTCGCTGGTGATGTTGCGCGACAAAAAGCTGGAGAACCCGTGGCGCAAGCACGGGAACATTCCGCTGTGAGTGCGCCTTTTGTAGCCTGCGGCGAGCGGTGTGTGCGGCGTGCCGGCCGACGTCACCGGCCGCTTGCAGCGGCTGCCCTGTGCTGCTCTGTCTTGC
>CAZFKW010000283.1:0-5696 GCA_964519795.1 uncultured Ramlibacter sp.
AGCGAGTATGACTTGCGACCTTTGGACAAGAGCCCGCGCAATCGCAACGCGCTGTTGTTCCCCGCCTGACATCTGGCTGGGCAAATGGTGAATGCGGTCAACCAGGCCGACACGCTCCAGCAACTGCATGGCCCTGGCGCCGGCGTCACGCCTGCCGGCCATCTGCAGCGGCAAGGTCACATTGCCAAGCGCACTCAGGCTGGGCAGCAGGTGAAACGACTGGAACACGATACCGATGCGGTCACGGCGCAGGTCGGCCAGGCCATTGCTGTCCAGCCCGGCAAGGTCGATACCGTCCACCACGATCCGGCCGGCATCGGGCCGCTCAAGACCGGACAGCAACAGCAGCAGGGAACTCTTGCCTGAGCCCGACGGCCCGGCAATGGCAAGGCTTTCACCTGCGGCAACATGCAGGCCGACGTCACGCAGAACCTCCACGCGCTGGGCGCCGAGCGCATACGACAGGGAGACTTCACTCACATCGATCATGGATGGACCCCGGTTGATGACGGACCTGCAGGTCCGGTGTGAGCCCGAGTTTCGCCGGAAGGTTCCACGCGGGTGCATCGCCACAAAGAAAAAACCCCGGCTCTGCAAGGAGAACCGGGGTGATATTCTGGTAGGCGCGAATGGACTCGAACCATCGACCCCCACCATGTCAAGGTGGTGCTCTAACCAGCTGAGCTACGCGCCTGCGAATTTGTTCGAGTCCATGATTCTAGCAGCAAAAATTGACGTCACCGAACCCGGGCGTCAAAGCTGCGGGCCAACCCGGTCCCACTGCGCCAGATCCGCGGGCAGGCCATTGAGCGTGGCGCAACCCGTCATCGCCATGACGCCTGCCAGGTCTTCTGCCAGGATGTCAATCACCCTTCGCACGCCCGCTTCTCCACCCACGGCCAGGCCGTAAAGCGTCGCGCGGCCGACGAACACAAACTTCGCTCCAAGCGCCAGTGCCGTGATGACGTCACCACCGGTGCGCACCCCGCTGTCAAGCATGACAGTCATGCGATCGCCCACGGCCTGCGCAATGCCGGGCAAAGCGTCAAGCGAGGCAACAGCCTCGTCGAGCTGGCGTCCTCCGTGGTTGGAAACAATGATTCCGTCCACCCCGTGAACTGCGGCGATACGCGCATCTTCGGGGTGAAGAATCCCCTTGAGTACGAAATTGCGCGGCCACAAGCTGCGGTACAGGGCAATGTCCTCCCAGGACTGGACGGCGGGCGATTGTTTGTGGAACAGCTCGACAGCGAGCTGACGGTCATGGTTGGCATAGGGCTCCCAGTTGCGAAAGCTCGGTGCGCCACCATGCCGCAGGTAGTCCGCAAGCCAGGCGGGGTGCAGCAGCCCGTCGGCAACGATGCGCGGCGTCAGTCGCGGGTTGTAGCTGAAACCATTGCGCGAATTGCGCTCGCGCCGCCGGCGCGCCGGCGTATCGACTGTCAGCACCAGGGTTTCGATGCCGGCTGCTGCGCTGCGGGCAATCATGTCGCTGACGATCGCGCGGTCGCGCGCCGCGTACAACTGGAACCAGACATTGTCGGGCGCCAGGGCAGCCGCATCTTCCAGGCGCAAATCGCTGGCGCCCGAGAGCATGATGGGTATGCCCGACGCCCGGGCGGCATTGACAAGGTGGGTGTCGCCCCGACCACGCAGCAGGCCTGCCCCGCCGGTAGGCGCAATACCGAAGGGCAACGCATGACGCTTGCCGAACAGGGTGGCGGAAGTATCGCAAACCGAGACGTCCTGGAGAAACCGGGGCAACAGTACACGCTGCGCGAAAGCCTGTTCATTGCGCAGGATGCCGCGCTCACTGCCAAGCCCTCCTTCGACGTAGTCAAACACGATGCGCGGAAGACGACTTCGCGCATGAGACTTCATTTCATCGACTGACAATATCTGTGCGAGCTGTTTCATTGATGCTGCCGAGGCCATTCATTTTTTGATGTGGTATTGACTAAGCGGCAGCACAAACCGGGCCAGCCATCCTGCTGCCGCGCTGCCGCGAAAGGGCTGCCCCTTGACTGGCAACGCACGGGACAGTCCTGTGTGTGTGAATCGCACAGACTGTCTGCCTGAAAGACAGTCTGTGCGCCCGGAGGTGGCATTTCCCTGCGATACGGGCGGCCACGCCCATGGCACATCTATTGCTCCCCATGATCCTGAATTACCAGGAAACGATGTGCGAACCGATGTAACTTTCAAGACCGGCGATGGTGTTCGCCTGGCCGGCTGGCTGTACCGCCCGGCCAATGCAAAAGGCCCCGTGCCCGTGATCGTCATGAGCCACGGCACAGGTTGTGTGAAGGAGATGGGCCTGGCCCCATTTGCCGAAGCCTTTGCAGGCGCAGGCTATGCCTGCCTTGTCTACGACCACCGCAACCTTGGAGACAGCGAAGGTGAGCCGAGAGGCGAGATGGACCCGTGGCAGCAGGTCAGCGACATGAAGGACGCGATCACCTATGCCTCGTCGCTGGACGGCATTGACCCGCTAGGGGTATGCCTCTGGGGAACGAGCTATGCCGGAGGACACGTGATCGTGGTTGCGGCAACGGATCGCCGTGTGAAATGCGTGGTCGCGCAAGTCCCGACATTGAGTGGATCAAAGACGACTGTACTGGGCATGAGCCAGGCACAGATTGACGAGATGCTGGCTTCCTTCGCGCGGGACCGGCAGGGCCGCATGCGGGGCGAGCCACCGATGCGCATCAAGCCAACACCTCCCGGATCGGAGACGGGCGACTGGCTCCACCAGGCCGGCGCAGGCACGCGCTACCGGGGAGACACGACACTGCGCAGCAAGGAACTGCGCATGGGCTATGAGCCGATCGACTTCATCGGCCGCATAGCGCCCACACCATTGCTCCTCCTCGCCGTCACGCGTGACTCGCGCTCGCCGACGCAAGAGCAGGAGGACGGCTTCAACCGTGCCCGGGAACCGAAGAAGCTGGTGCTGATTGACGGCGGGCATTACTCGGTCTACGACTCGACGCGCCCGCAAGCCATTGCCGAGGCGCTGGGCTGGTTCGGCCAGCACGTTCCCGCATGAGCGCCGCGCCGGGCCGTCCCAAGCAAGCTCGCACCGCAGTGCGCAGCACGAAGGTTACCCAATGAGCGCGCTCGCGGTCGTAGCAGGCGGCGCACACGGGATCGGCGAGGCAACATGCAGGTTGTTCAAGCGCCGCGGCTGGGATGTGGTCGTCGCCGACAAGGATGTCGAAGGGGCTGCGGAACTCGCCCGCGAACTCGGCTGCGCCCACCGCGCGCTGGACGTTACAGACGAGCGGGCCGTCCAGGAATTTGCAGGGGAAATCGAGCGGACGCTGGGCCCGGTTTCGGCGCTGGTTGCATCGCAAGGCGCATTCCAGGCTGTGCTGGCACCCCAGGACATCCCGGCGGCGCTGTGGGACGGAATCTTCGCGGTCAATGTCGCCGGAACGTTCAGGTTGAATGCGGCGTTTGGCCCGCGCATGGCGACGCGGGGACGGGGCAGCATCGTGAATGTGGCTTCGGTCACGGGCACATCGGGCGCTCCAACACATGCTTACGCGCCAAGCAAGGCTGCAGTGGTGAACCTCACGCTCAATCTTGCCTGCGAATGGGGTCATGCGGGTGTGCGGGTGAACTCCGTTTCACCGGGCGTCACGCTGGTCAAGCGCATTCTTGATCGCTGGGCCTCCGGTGGCGGCACGCGCTCCGCAGG
Organism: uncultured Ramlibacter sp.; assembly: GCA_964519795.1. Classification (GTDB taxonomy): domain Bacteria; phylum Pseudomonadota; class Gammaproteobacteria; order Burkholderiales; family Burkholderiaceae_C; genus JACMQX01. The sequence goes on from CAZFKW010000283.1 coordinate 3,704, forward strand.
CGCACCGGAAGCGCATGCGGCGCTGGCGCGTTGCGTCCAGCCCGCCGAGGTGGCCGAAGCCATCGTCTTCCTCGCGTCCGACCTGGCGTCCGGCATCACGGGTATCGACCTGCCCGTGGACGCCGGCTGGCAATGCGCCAGTGGCTGGGAGATGTATGGGGGTCCTCGCCGTCCTGCACCGGCGGGTCCGCCATGAGCATTGCGCCAGAAAACCGGGCGGATGGCGCCCTGTCCGGGCAGGTAGCCGTTGTCACTGGCGCCGGCCGGGGAATCGGCCGCGAGATTGCTCTGCTTCTGGCGCGTGAAGGCGCCAGCGTGGTCGTCAACGACCTGGGCAGCGGTGTGGATGGCAAAGGTCATGATGCGGTCCCGGCAGCGCTGGTGGTTGATGAAATCCGGGATGCAGGCGGCAAGGCGCTGGCCAGCGGTGCGGACATCTCCAGGCGCATTGAAGCGGCGGGCCTGATCGAGGACGCCATTTCGGCATTCGGGCGCATTGACATCGTCATCAACAATGCAGGCATCCTCCGCAAGGCAGCGTTCTGCGAGATCACCGAAGAGGAATGGAGTGCGGTGATGCGGGTCAACCTTGACGGCGCCTTCTTCGTCAGCCAGGCGGCAGCGCGCGCCTTCGTTGGACAGAAGCACGGCGTTTTCGTGCACATGACCTCCACCGCCGGCCTGATCGGTGCCACGAACCAGGCGCACTACTGCGCCTCCAAGCTGGCGATAACCTCGTTGTCCCGCTCCATCGCCCTGGAACTTCATGAGCATGGCGTCCGGTCCAACTGCATCTCGCCCATTGCGGCGACCCGGATGACGGCTGCCGCCACAGGCCGCGCCCTTCCGGCCGCAGGCGCCGTGCAGGCCGAGAGTCCGGCAGCGGTCGCGCCCCTGGCCGCGTACCTGGCCGGCAAGCGCTCAGCGCCCCTGACCGGGCAGATCATCGGCGTGCGCGGCAACGACCTGTACCTGTACAACCAGTCGCGCCCGGTGCGCGTCCTCCAGCAGCCAGGTGGCTGGACACCGGCCCGCCTGGCTGAGGTGCTGGAGCCGGCCTGGCGCGGCGCGCTCACGCCGCTTGAGCGCACGCGCGACGTGCTGAACTGGCCCGCCTCCTGAATTCAGGCAATCGCAACCATCGTCAACCAAGGAGACATCCATGACAACATCCACACACATGCGGCGGGGCCGCTTTATCGCGACCATCGCCCTGGCACTGGCCGGCAGCGGAGTATTCGCCCAGGCATTTCCCACCCGGCCGATCACGCTGGTGTCGCCATTCCTGGCCGGCAGCAGCGCCGACGGCATCGCCCGCATGCTGGCCGAATTCGCTTCCAAGGAACTTGGCCAGCCTGTCGTGGTGGAGCCCAAGCCTGGCGCCGAGGCACTGATCGGGATGATGGATGTGCTCAAGGCACAACCCGACGGCTACCGGCTCCTGTGGGCAGGGGGCGGCTCGCTGATGGGCGTGCCGGCCACAAAGCGCAATCCGCCGTTTGATCCCGCCAACGACTTCACGCCGATTGCAGGCTCGGTCGACTTCTCCTTCTTTCTCTATGTGAATCCTTCGTTCCCCGCGAAGACGATGAAGGAGTTCGTGGCCTATGCCAAGGCCAATCCTGGCAAGGTGGCCTATGCAACAGGAAACGTTCAGGGACGCATGACCATGGCCGACGTGGCCCGCCGGCATGGCCTGGACATGCTGCAGGTGCAGTACAAGGGTGAACTGGCCGCCGGCACCGACCTCATGACCAACCGCGTGCAGGCCATGTGGGGCACCACCTCCCTGCTCAACGTGGCAAGGGAGGGCAAGCTACGCATCATCAGCACATCCCTGCCCAAACGCAGCCCCTTGCTGCCCCAGATTCCAACCATGCGTGAAGAAGGCGTGGCCGGTGCCGAATTCAGCGGCGGCTGGCTCAGTGTCGTGGGCCCGGCAAAGATGCCCAAGCCGATCGTGGAAAAGCTGAACAAGGCATTTGTGACAGCG
>CAZFKW010000284.1:0-5672 GCA_964519795.1 uncultured Ramlibacter sp.
TATTTCAATATTAGTTGAAATATTGAATCGAAGCAACAGAACGTCCGGAATTCGCGGCTGGATACGCCTCGGGCGGGGCCAACGGATGTCACGGAATTGTCTTGCCAGTGTCATGTTGACGTCACTGCGGCCTTTCAAACTTACCTCACCCAAAGAGAAGGAGCTAGCTTGAAAGAACTGCCCAACCCCACATTCCCGCTGTCACCCATCGCCCTGCCTCGCATCTGGTTCCCGAAGCCCGGACGCAAGCCTGAAGCCCCGGTCGCCGCACAGGCGGTGCGCACAGAATTGCAGGTGTCCTGGGCCAAGCACCAGGATGAAGTGCGCCGGGCCGCACACCCTTGCAACGTGAGCAGGCTGTGCTGGCCATGACCAGCAACCAGCCAGCAGGGCAGGGTGACGCCGCGGCCGGATGGGCCGCCGTGGCCCGGCAACGCCCCGTCACACGCAGCAATGCGCTGCGCCAGCTGCTGGCTGCCGCCCGGTACCGCGCGCCAGACCAGGCGCCCGCAGTGCCCTCGCTGTTGCTGGCGTCCGCCCGCGACAGGCTGGTGTCTGTTCAATGTTCGCGGCGCATCGCTGGTGCCTGGGGCTGGCCGCTGCGCCTGCACCCTGATGCCGGCCACGACCTTCCGCTGGACGACCCCGGCTGGGTGGAGCAGCAGATCTGCGACTGGTGGCGCGGCGTTACCTCAGGCCGGGCCTGAAGGGAACCAGTGCTTGGTGCGGTTGACCAGCGCCACGAGCGACAGCATCACGGGCACTTTCACCAGAACGCCCACCACGGTGGCCAGCGCGGCGCCTGAATTCACAGGATCATTCCGGCGAAGTTTTCGCTGGCGGACTGCGGGTCAACAAATCCGTTTCAGCCGGCTGGTCCAGCACCATCGCCACCCCTGAATCCGCAGCGGTGACTGTAACGATCCGGTCACGTCCCACATAACTGTTTCCGACGTCGAGCTTGTCCATGTGTGACGCCCAATCCTCTGGATCGACGATCCCGGAGGGTGTTGCGTCACGCAGTGCCTGGACGTGTGCCTTCATGCCGGTCAGACGAGATTTGGCGGCAGAGACCTCCTCGCTGGTGAACTGCTTGCCGAGGATGTCATCCAGGTCCCGGAGCTCGATGCCTTCTATCGCCGCGGCCATGTGCGAGTCAAGGACAGGAGGCATGCGCCGTCCGACAAAAACACAAGAATGCTTGCTATCAGACGCAATGCCGTTTGGATCGGTCGGAAATTTGCCAAAGCACAAATCGTTGTCGATACCCGTGACGCGCACCGCGGAGCCTTCCTGGTGGATGAAGTAGTTATTGTGGTGTCGATCCGTTTGCCCAGTCAGATGATCGAGCAACTGCAACTTGATGATCTCCCGTGCAACTTTGGGATCGTCGAACTTGCTGACATCCGTGTCGTGCACGTCCTTGGCGGAGGCACCCTTTGCCCGTTCCATCACTATGCCTGGCCGGCGCTCGCCATCGACTTTTGCGACACCAACATACGTTTCGGGCACGACATCGAATCCCAACTTCTTCGCGATGGCGCAGGTTGCCAGATTGCGTTTGACGTATTGGGGATCTCCATAGGGAATCCCCAGGCCTTCGGCAGAGCCCGGGCCGCGCGTTCCTGCCTCATGGGAAACGATGACTGGCTTGAAAACGGCGTTGAACAGGCCGCCGCCGTCGCGTCGATACTGGACGGCATATGTGGAGCTGTAGTTGCCTTTCGCGAGCGGCTCGAGATCGCCAACCTGGTGTTTCTCGTTACACCAGATCGGGGGGGATCGGGTATCGAGCTTCAGCCTGTTCCTGGTAAACAGAAGTGCCAGAGCGTCATCGCCTGTTTTGCTGTGTTTGCGATCGCTCACGGACATGGTTGCTTCCGGGGTATGCGCCCGGACAGGCCCCCATGGCGTGCCCGCAGGGGTCGCAATCGTTGACATGGAGTCGATCAGCAGCGGCACTTCAGTGTCGATTCCGGTTGGCGGGCGTCTGAGTATTCCTTCGGCGGCGGCCAGACGCTCGCTCAGGTGGGGCGGCATCAAATCGTCGGACTCGCCGCAGTCCTCATAATCGCTGCCCCCCGTGTCGGGATCATCTTCGGTGAGGGAGCGATGAGAACCCGGGCCTCGGAACTCCTGTGGCTCATCCAGCAGTTCATGCCGCATTGCGGCTTTTCTGTCGTCGCCCAAGGATGCACTGCGCTGGCGAGAGCCGGGGACGGTTGGGGCGGGTCGGGAAGAGGGGACGGCGGAAGATGCACCGCGATGACGAAACAGGGAAGCGCCGTAGCGATCGACGTTCATAGCCGCTCCATTGAACAAACAAAACCAACAAACTGATGCGCACAGTTTGCGCGTCACGAACGGGACATGCATTCATACGTTGGTCTTGAACGGGACGCCATGCGGCGCGGGTGTTGACGGCAGCCATTTGATGTCACACACCTGACTTGGCAGTGTCATGTTGACGTCACTGCGGCCTTTCAAATTTCCTTACCAAAAGTGAAGGAGCTAGCTTGAAAGAACTGCCCAACCCCACATTCCCGCTGTCACCCATCGCCCTGCCTCGCATCTGGTTCCCGAAGCCCGGACGCAAGCCTGAAGCCCCGGTCGCCGCACAGGCGGTGCGCACAGAATTGCAGGTGTCCTGGGCCAAGCACCAGGATGAAGTGCGCCGGGCCGCACACCCTTGCAACGTGAGCAGGCTGTGCTGGCCATGACCAGCAACCAGCCAGCAGGGCAGGGTGACGCCGCGGCCGGATGGGCCGCCGTGGCCCGGCAACGCCCCGTCACACGCAGCAATGCGCTGCGCCAGCTGCTGGCTGCCGCCCGGTACCGCGCGCCAGACCAGGCGCCCGCAGTGCCCTCGCTGTTGCTGGCGTCCGCCCGCGACAGGCTGGTGTCTGTTCAATGTTCGCGGCGCATCGCTGGTGCCTGGGGCTGGCCGCTGCGCCTGCACCCTGATGCCGGCCACGACCTTCCGCTGGACGATCCCGGCTGGGTGGAGCAGCAGGTCTGCGACTGGTGGCGCGGCGTTACCTCAGGCCGGGCCTGAAGGGAACCAGTGCCTGGTGCGGTTGACCAGCGCGACCAGCGACAGCATCACGGGCACTTCCACCAGCACACCCACCACAGTAGCGAGCGCGGCGCCGGAGTTGAGCCCGAACAACGAAATCGCCACGGCCACGGCCAGCTCGAAGAAGTTGGATGTGCCGATCAGGCAGGCAGGGCCGGCCACGTTGTGCGGCAGGCGCAGCAGTTTGGCGCCCACCATGGCCACGGCAAAAATGCCATAGCTTTGCAGGATCAGCGGCACGGCGATCATGGCAATCACAAGCGACTTGGCCACCAGCGTGCCGGCCTGGAACCCGAACAGCAACATCACGGTCGCGATCAGACCCACGATCGACCAGGGCTTGAGAAGCGCCACGAAGTCAACGACCGCCTGCGGCGAGCGGCGCAGCAGCAGGTGCCGCGTGGCCATGCCTGCCATCAAGGGCAGCACCACATAGAGCACGGTGGACAGCAGCAGCGTTTCCCAGGGCACTGTCAGGTCGGTGACGCCCAGCAGGAATGCCGCGATGGGCGCGAACGCAAACACCATGATGATGTCGTTGACCGACACCTGCACCAGCGTGTAGTTGGCGTCTCCGCGCACGAGCTGGCTCCAGACGAACACCATGGCGGTGCAGGGCGCCACGCCCAGCAGGATCATGCCGGCGATGTATTCGTTGGCCGACTGCGGGTCCACCCAGGGCGCAAACACATAGCGGAAAAACAGCACACCGAGCGCTGCCATGGTGAAGGGCTTGACCAGCCAGTTGACCACCAGCGTCAGCACCAGGCCGCGGGGCTTGCGGCCCACGTCTTTCACGGATGACCAGTCGATCTGGATCATCATCGGATAGATCATCACCCAGATGAACACGGCCACCACCAGGTTCACATGGGCCACCTCCAGCGCGGCAACGGCGGTGAAGAGTCCTGGCGCAACCAGGCCGGCCCCGATGCCGGCCAGGATCCCCAGGCCTACCCAGACCGTGAGGTAGCGTTCAAACAAGCCCATTCATGTTCCCTGATGTGTGTGTCATCGCAGGTGCCGCGCCTGGCAGCGCGGGCAGGACGACAACCGGTGAAAAACCGCCGCCCGCCGTCCGGAAATTGGTGGTCTGGCCCGTCCAGGTGCGCGCGGCCAGCAACTGTACCTGGCCGCGGTACGCATAGGCGCGCAGGTCCAGCTTCAGCCGTGTGGGCGTGCCGTCCACATCGACCAGCCGCTCGCTGGGCGGGATCAGCGCCTGGGCCACAAAGCCGCCGGCAGCCACATGGGCCCAGACCGAGCGCGTGATCTTGTCGCCCCGGTACGCAGCCTTGGCGCCATAGCCGGCGACAGGCTTGAAGAAGAGCTGCCTGCGTTGCGACCACAGGGCGTCCGCATTGGCCGGGGTCACTTCCTGTGTGGCGGGCACGGCGGCGCGCAGTGTGGCGCGGTCGGCATCGCTGACCCCCCAGCTGGCCAGCAGGGCGTCGTTGCCAAGCGTGATGAGGTTGCGCTTGTCGGCCTGCAGGGCGTGCACGCGCGGGTGGGGCGTGACGACGGCGGCCCCGGCCACATAGGCGTCCCGTAGCGCGGCATGGGCGGGGTCAGACAGGTCAAAGTCGGTCAGGCGGTTGTACACCATGTCCACCGGCAGGCCGCCGGGCACGGAGGGGTGCCATAGCTGGCCGTCCCGCCACTGCAGAGCGCGCGCGTCGGCCACGATGGCGGCCAGATCATTCGAGGCCAGCATTGCCTGCGCCAACGCAAATTCGGGAGCGAGGTACTGGGCATCAGGTGCATCGTCCACGATGAGCACCGTGCGCAGGGGCGCGCTGCCGCGCTGGGCTTGCCATTCGGCGCGGAACATGGCCGTGAAGTCTGCGTCCAGGGACGGCAGGCCGGGCGCCGTTGCATCCATCAGCGCGCCCATGGATTCGCAACAGGCGCGGTGGGCGCGGGCCAATGCCGCATTCAGGAACGCGCCACCTGCGTTGGTGTTGATTTCAATCAGGCGCGGGCCTTGAGGTCCCAGGTGAAAGTCAAAGCCCATGAACACGCCGGCTGGACCGAAGGCGTGCCGGGCAATGGGCGGCGCATGCTTCAATGCTTCGGCCTGCCACGCGGGCAGGGCCATCACCCGGTCCAGCGCTGCCACGGCCTGCGCCACAGCATCGCGCGTGGCCGGGTCCAGAAACACGGCGGTTGCCGAGAACAGGTGCGGGTGGGTGGTGGCAAGCTGCTGCGCCAGCCCGGCCAGCTGAGGGCTGCGCTCAAGCTCCTCGCGCAGGCGCTCGGGGTTCAGCGTGCGGCACATGCAGCCCAGGTTGAGCGAATCGGCAAGGTTCATGGCAGGTCCTTCAGCCGTGGATGTGACGGGTTGTGCGGGGACCGCACGGTGCGTGCGTTGGTCAGCTGAGGTGATATTTCAATATTAGTTGAAATATTGAATCGAAGCAACAGAACGTCCGGAATTCGCGGCTGGATACGCCTCGGGCGGGGCCAACGGATGTCACGGAATTGTCTTGCCAGTGTCATGTTGACGTCACTGCGGCCTTTCAAACTTACCTCACCCAAAGAGAAGGAGCTAGCTTGAAAGAACTGCCCAACCCCACATTCCCGCTGTCACCCATCG
>CAZFKW010000285.1:0-2261 GCA_964519795.1 uncultured Ramlibacter sp.
GGTCAGGTCAACCTCCAGCGCACCATTGATGGCGTGCAGGCACTGGATCCTGGCGAGCACCTCGCCCGAGTGGGTGTAGCCGGCCGGTCGCACATGCACGGCGGGGTTGTTGTTGATCCACTGGTAGAGTTCGGCGCCGCCGCTGACCGTATGTGCGACCGAGATGCCGCCGTCCATGCCCTTGTGTGTGTTGGTGATGGCGCCCTTGCGCACGAGCTGGGCGGCAGCATCGCCCAGGACACCGGAATGCAGGCCGAGGTTCCGGTGCGAGCCCAACTGCAGGACGACGGCATCGGGAAGGCTGCCAACGCCCGCCTGCAGGGTTGCGCCGTCCGGGACCCACCCGGCCACGTGCGCCCCGATGGCCTGTTCGACCGGGCCGGCGGGGGAGGGGGGCAAAGTCAGAGGCGCGTATTCTGCCTGGACCCAGTGGTCGATCCGGATGTCTGGCGGCAATTCGGCGCCGTGGGTCCAGGGCAGGGCGGGGTTGAGCTCTGCGATCACAAGGCGGGCGTGGCGCGCTGCGTCCACCGTGTAGTCATTGGACAGGCCCAGGCTTGGCGGCCTTGAGCCGGTGCCGGGCGCCAGTTGCAGCAGGACAACGTCGGCCGGAATCGTGCCGCCGGCGAACAGCGGCGCCACCTGGCTGTAGCGCTCGGGCAGCACTTCGAGCAGACCGCGATCCGCCAGTCCGGCATTGCGGCCCAGCGTCGCATAGGTCAGGAAGCGGAGGCCATCAGGCAGTGGTCCCGTAAAAGTGTCAGACAGTGTGGAGCCCAGAAACAGTGTGAGCGGAGCGACCCCCGCACCTTCCGCCACCAGTTTGCGGGTGAGCGTCAAGGGCTCGGCTGCGGCCTGGCCGCAGACGATGAGGTCCCCGGCACGCAGCAGTCCATGAAAGCTGAACTGCGCGGATGGAATGCCAGATGCGGGCCGGATCATGCGGGTTGCCGTAAAGCCATCATTAATTTCATTTAAAAATATGTTATTTCATTTGAAAATGAAAGCAGAAAATCCAGGAGAATTCAGTATAGTTCAAATAAAACATGAAAATTCCATTGAATATGCAGAGCGGTTCGACCCAGTGTTTCACAGGCGCTGTCTGACCCTCGTGCCGGCGCGAGCCAACCGGAATCAGACACCCGATCAGATACCTACCTACACCGGAACGAATCAATGCAACATTTTTCGAGCGTCTTCGCGGCCCAGCAATCCCGCGACAAGGATCTTGGCGAGGTGCGCGAAGCAGCGCGAACGCTGGCGCGCAAGTTCCCGCTGTCTTACTGGCGTGACTGCGACCGTGACGCCCGCTACCCGTGGGACTTCGTGAATGCCTTCGCCAAGGCCGGCTGGATGGGCGTATTGATGCCCGAGGAATATGGCGGCATGGGCCTGGGCGTGACCGAGGCGGCAATCATGCTGCAGGAAGTGGCGGCAGCCGGTGGAATGTCGGGCGGCTCGGCCATCCATTTCTATGTCTTCCCGCCACAACCCATCCTGCGCCATGGCTCCCGGGCCATGAAGGACAAGTACCTGCCCCCGATTGCGCGGGGCGAGCTGCTGATCGCTTTCGGCGTGACCGAGCCCACGGCCGGTGTCGACACCTCGCGGATCCGGACCCGTGCTGAAAGGAAGGACGGCCGCTGGGTCGTGCATGGCCAGAAGGTATGGACCACCAATGCGCAGAACGCCAGCAGGATCCTGCTGCTCGCGCGGACTTCGCCGCGTGACGAAGGCAGTCCGCTGGACGGGATGACCCTTTTCTTTGCCAACCTGGACAGGAAGCATTGCGATGTGCGCGTCATCGACAAGCTCGGCCGCGCCGCAGTGGACTCCAATGAAGTGTTCATTGACGGGCTGGAAGTTGCCGACGAGGATGTCGTGGGCGAGGTCGGCAAGGGCTTCCGCTACCTGCTTGACGGCTTGAACCCGGAGCGGATCGTGGTGGGCATGGAAGGTATCGGCATGGGCCGTGCCGCGCTGGATCTTGCGGTGGAATATGCGAACTCCCGCGTGGTGTTTGACAGGCCCATTGGCATGAACCAGGCTGTGGCCCATCCGCTGGCTGAATGCTGGATCCGCCTGCAGGCAGCTGAAGGGATGGCGCTGAAGGCGGCCAACCTCTATGACAATCACCAGCCATGCGGCGCAGAGTCCAACGCCGCGAAGTTCCTGGGCGCAGACGCAGGCTTTCTGGCCTGCGACCAGGCCATGCAGACGCACGGCGGGTTCGGGTATGCAAAGGAGTACCACATCGAGCG
>CAZFKW010000285.1:2271-3878 GCA_964519795.1 uncultured Ramlibacter sp.
CGCTACTGGCGCGAGGTCCGCCTCCTGCGGTTGGCGCCAATCTCGCAGGAGATGGTGCTCAACTACATCACGGGCAAGGTGCTGGGGCTTCCGAGGTCGTATTGATGGATGCCGGCGCGGTGAGTGCCATCAATGGCCCGATGTCCTCAACCGCTTCGAGGCCAGCCACCATGGCAATGACCCTCTCTGCCTGATCCGGGGCAATGACTCCCAGCGCATTGGCGCGGAACTTGTCGGCCAGTTCGCCGTCGGTCATCGCGCTCGAAGGGTCGGGAGACGGGCTTCCCTTGGGGTACCGCTTCTCGCCGGTGAAGGTGGTGCCACGTGCGCGCAATTCCACCCTGGCCGGGCGGCTGGCGCCGTGGCTGGTGAGCAGCTTCACATAGTCCGGATGCACCTCGTGCGTCACCTTGTCCATCAACGCCATGACGGAGGGACTGAAGACCAGCGCCGGGTCCTGCCAGGCCCGCGCGGTGGGCGGGCAATGCGCCGCCACGGCAATCCCGTGCGCAATGCTGAACTGTGCATCCAGCACGTCGTCAATCACGCGGTTGAGCCATATTGGCCGCTCAACCATGCCCTCGACCCAGACCTTGATGCCTTCGATCTCTTCAGGCCGGATGCCATGGCTGCGCACCAGGTCAATCAGCACATCCGCAAGCGCATGGAGAATGCGGCAGTGCGCATACGGCTTGTAGGAAGTCTCGGCCGGAAAATTCCATTGGGTGCCGAGGTCCCGGGTGATGAAATCGGGCTCCCAGCGCTGCGTGCCCATGAAGCGCGGGTAGCCCACCTCCCGGTCGTCCAGCACCATACGGTCGCCCCGGTGGCCAAGCGCCGCCATGTGCGCCGCGGTCATGGCCGACTGCGTGAGCGTGCCGCCCAGCAGGTACTTGATGGTCGAGCTGGGAGCATGGTCGAACCAGGCCATCTGCGCATTGACGGGCGAGATGCAGCCGGCGATTCCCAGGGCATTGGCCATCACCTCTGCCGGCATGTCCTGCATCAGGCAGATCGCGGCCGTCGCCCCGAAGATGGTGCTGCTGTACCCATAGACCTGCGGCGTGGCGACCTTGCCGTCCTTCGTGTCGCGCAGGTAATCCATGGACTTTCCCAGCCGCCAGGAAATTTCGTGCGAGATCGCGATGGCCCGTATCAGGTCCTTGCCGGACCTGCCGCGCTCCTCGCCAACGGCCAGCGCACCCGGCAGGACGTAGGGCGTTACATGCCCGGGTGGCAGGATCGCATCCATGTCCAGCGCGTTGATGAGTTCGGCATTGGCGAATGCCGCGCCAAAAATATTGAGGCGGTGCCGGGTGCCGATGACACTGGCGCGGCCCGTGCCTCCCGTCATCCGGCCATAGTCGATCCCGATGCGGCCCTTGGGCGAATCCACTGCCGCCAGCGCTGCGCCGATCGAGTCCAGCAGCAGTCGCCTGCTTTCTGCCACAACAGGCAGGGGAAGGTCCGGGTAGGACGTGGAATGGGCGAAGCCGGCCAGTTGCCCGATGATGGTACTGCTCACTGATCTGTCCCGCAAATGTGGGTGGGTGGGTTCCTACATGGCCAGTTTGCCGCCATCGACCGGCTGCGTCACGCCATTGACA
>CAZFKW010000285.1:3888-5668 GCA_964519795.1 uncultured Ramlibacter sp.
TCTGACGCCAGGAAAATCGCAGGCCCCGCAAGTTCCTCCGGCGCGCCCAGCCTGTTGGCCGGGATGCGCACCAGGAAGCGCGCCATCCGCTGCGGGTCGTTCTGTGTGTACTCGGTCATGGGCGTGGCAATGACGCCCGGCGCCAGTGCGTTGACCCGGATGCCGTCCTTGCCGAGGTCTGCGGCCATGGCCTGGGTGAGCATCTTGACGGCGCCCTTGGACGCCGAGTAGCCCAGCGCGCCAGGCGAGGCCACGAATGCGGAGCCCGAGGCAACATTGATGATGCAGCCACGGCTGCGCCGCAGCGCAGGCAGCCAGGCATGGATGGTGTTGAAGGTCCCAAACAGGTTGACATCCATGGTGCGGCGGATGTTCTCGTGGGCGCGCGGGCTGTCAACCGTCTCGCGGATGATCACCCCGGCGCTGTTGACGAGCACATCCAGGTCGCCGATCTCGCGCTCCAGCAGCGAGGCGAGCGTGACCGACGCCTGGGCGTCGGTCACATCCAGCGTGAACCCCCTTGCGCTGCCGCCTGCGGCGAGGACCTCGTCCACTGCGCTGTCGCAGGCGCCTGGCTCACGGTCGGTCAGCACGACATTGGCGCCGGCCTTGCCGTACGCCACGGCAATGGCGCGGCCGATCCCGCTGGCAGCGCCTGTCACAAGCGCCAGCTTCCCGGCGAGAATCGGGTGGTGCACCATGCCTGCGCTCACTCCGGTTCAATGCCGGCGTTTTTGACCATGCGCTGCCAGCGGGCAATCTCAACCTTCTGGAAAGCAGCAAGCTCACTGCCGGTAATGGGCATGGGCTTCCATGCATTGGCAAGGAAGAACTTCGCGGCATCGGGCGTCCGCATGATGTCGGCGATCATCGTGCCGAGCTTTTCGGCGACGTCGGGTGGCGTCCCCCTGGCCGCGAAAGCGGCAAGCCAGCCGTTTGTTTCGTATCCAGGTATGCCCTGCTCCGCGATGGTGGGAATCTCCTCCGCCCCCGGCATGCGGCCCGACGTGGAGACGCCCAGTGCCTTGAGCTTGCCCGAACGTACCAGCGGCAGCACGGCCGGCCCGTCACCAAACACCATGTCGATCTGCCCGCCCATCACGTCGGTAATGGCGACTGGGAGCGCCTTGTACGGGATGTTCACGATGTTGATGCCGGCCAGGTCCCGAAGCACCTCACCGCCTGCCCGCGACGAGGAGTTCCCGCTGCCAAAGGTCAGTTTGCCCGGGTTCTTCTTTGCCTGTGCGATCAGATCCTGAACGTTGTTCGCCGGGTTGGACTGTGCCACCACGAGCACCACACCGCCGATCGTCACGCCGGACAGCGGCACGAAGTCGGCAACCGGGTCATAGGGGAGCTTCTTGAAGAAAGCCGCATTCGCGGCGTGCGTGGTGACGGTCCCCAGTACAAAGGTGTAGCCGTCGGCCGGCTGGTGCAGCGCATATTGCAGCGCGATAAAGCGGTTGGCCCCCGCCCTGTTCTCGACAATCACCGGCTGTTTCGTCTGGTCAGACATCTTCTGGCTGATATACCGGGCGGCCTGGTCGGTGGTCGTGCCTGCGGCGAATGGCACGATGATGCGGATCGGCTTGTTGGGAAAGCTGGCGGCGGTCTGCGCGAACGAGGCGCAGGCAGCAGCGGCCAATGCAGCGCCTGCAAACAGGCGGCGGGTCAGCAAGGGTTTTGTGTTCATGGTGTTACTCCGGAATGATGCCGGCGTTCTTGACCAGGCGTGCCCAGCGTTCAATCTCCACCTTCTGGAACGCGGCCATCTCGGCGC
>CAZFKW010000286.1:0-5385 GCA_964519795.1 uncultured Ramlibacter sp.
GACGAAGACAGCCGCATGCTGCGCGGTTTTTTGTCGGGGCTGGCGGCGCACCTGGAGCCCGGCGTTGACGGTGCGCAAGGCGGCGAGGGCTGGCTCATCCTGTCAGACCTGGCCGAACACCTTGGCCTGCGCACACGTGACCAACTGCTGGGCTGGATGGAAGCCGCCGGCCTCAAGGTGCTTGGCCGCAAGGACGTCCGGCCGACCCACCCCAAGACGGCTGACACCACAGACCCGCTGCACGCCGCGCGCGCGGCGGAAGTCACCTCCCTCTGGCGGCTGGGGGCGGCGTGACCAGGGTCCTGCTGGCCCCCATGGAAGGTCTGCTGGACTTCACCCTGCGCGACATCCTCACGCGCGTGGGCGGCATTGACCGCTGCGTGTCGGAGTTCATCCGGGTCACCGGAACGCTGCTGCCCGACAAGGTGTTCCTGCGCATCGTGCCCGAGTTGGCCCACGGTGGCCGCACACCCAGCGGCGTGCCTGTGCGCGCGCAGTTGCTCGGCTCGGACCCGGTGTGCCTGGCCGAGAACGCCGCCAAGCTGGCCGCACTCGGCCCTGAAGGCATCGACCTCAACTTTGGCTGCCCCGCCAAAACCGTCAACCGCCACCGTGGCGGCGCGGTTCTGCTGGACGAGCCGCCACTGGTGGGCGAGATCGTGGCCGCCGTGCGCCGCGCCGTGCCGCAGCCCATGCCCGTGTCAGCCAAGATGCGCCTGGGCTACAACGACACGCGCTACGCCATTGAGTGCGCGCAGACCATCGAGGCCGCAGGCGCCTGCGAGCTGGTCGTGCACGCCCGCACCAAGGCCGACGGCTACAAACCGCCGGCCTATTGGGAGCACATTGCCGCCATCCGCGAGGCCGTCAAAATCCCCGTCATCGCCAACGGCGAGATCTGGACTGTGCAGGATGCGCTGCGCTGCCGCGAGGTCTCCGGCAGCCAGACCCTGATGATCGGCCGCGGCGCAGTCTCTGACCCTGGCCTGGCGCTGGCCATTGCATGCGCAGGCAAAGAAACCCGTGCAGGCGAACCTGTTGCCCAGGCGCGCAACCTCACCTGGAACGAACTCCAGCCGCTCATCGCCGGCTTCTGGACGCTCGTGGACACCCACCTGGAACTGCGCCACCGGGCGGGGCGCCTCAAGCAGTGGCTGAACTACCTGCGCCGCAGCTACCCCGAGGCGCAGGAGCTGTATGCGCGGGTGCGGACGGTGAACGACCCCGCGCAATTGGCCCGAATGGTGTTGATGGCGGGCCAGGCCCGCAGTGACGAACTGCCTAGCGTGACGCAGCGCTCGCTGCCGGCCTGGCAGCAGCCGGCGCAGCCGTGCCTTGAGATGCAGCCGTAACCCGCCAGATCACGTTCCCCACATCGTCCGCCACCAGCAGCGCGCCGCGCCTGTCAATGGCCACACCCACAGGCCGGCCGAGCGCATCCCCGTCGCCGTTGACGAAGCCGCCGAGAACCACCACAGGTTGCGCAGCGGGGTTGCTCTTCCCGTCATACGGAACAAACACCACGTTGTAGCCTGAGCGCGGCTTGCGGTTCCACGAGCCGTGCTGGCCGATGAAGAACCCCGCATTGAACGGCGCTGGCAATGCAGAACCTTCAGCCGACGCCAGCCCCAGCGGCGCCACATGCGAGCCCAGCGAGTAGTCAGGCTTGACGGCCCGCGCCACCAGGTCGGGCATCGGCGGCTTCACCCGTGTGTCTACATTCGGTCCGTAGTAGCTGTACGGCCAGCCGTAGAACGCACCGTCTGCCACGGAGGTCAGGTAGTCGGGCACCAGGTCATCCCCCAGCTCGTCGCGTTCGTTCACCACCGTCCAGAGCTTGCCGCCCGCCCAGGCCATGCCGTTGGGGTTGCGCAGGCCGGTGGCAAACAGGCGGCCCTTGCCGCTGGCAATGTCAAACTCCCAGATGGCGGCGCGGCCTTCTTCCATGCTCATGCCGTTCTCGGCAATGTTGCTGTTGGAGCCCACCGTTGCATAGAGCCTGCGGCCGTCGGGACTGGCAATGATGTTCTTGGTCCAGTGGTGGTTCAGGCCGGCCGGCAGGTCAAACACCTTGGTGGGTTGCGCGGCAATCTGGGTCCGCCCCGGTTCATATGGGAAGCTGACGATGGCGTCTGCATTGGCCACGTAAAAGGTGTTGCCCACCAGCGCCATGCCGAACGGCGAATTCAAGCCTTGGAGAAACGTGGCGCGCACCTCCACCGTGCCGTCGCCGTCCGCGTCGCGCAGCAGCGTGATGCGGTTGGCGCTGGGCACGCCGGCGCCGGCACGCTTCATCACCAGGCCCATGATCTTCGCCTTGATCTTGGCAAAGATGCCCGCATCGACCTCCGGCTTGGGCGGCGCATTGCTCTCGGCTACCAGCACGTCGCCGTTGGGCAGCACGTAAATCCAGCGCGGGTGGTCCAGCCCCGTGGCCAGCGGCGAGACGGCCAGGCCTGGAGCCGCCACCGGCCGCGCACCGTCCGGCCAGCCCTTGGCGGGCGCGATGTGTACTGTGGGAATGGTTTGCTTGTCAGGCTTGGCCAACACCGGGTTGGGGCCGATGGTGGCTGCGGGGGGCTGGGTGTTGACTTGGGCGAAAGCGCAGCCGGCGACAAAAACCGCCAGGGCGGCGGTGAAGAGTGTGGGGTAGGGTGTCTGTTGCATGATGATGGTCCTTGGCGTGGACCATCGTCACCTGTACACGCGTGAGGCTCTGTGCGGTAGTGCACATGTGGGGTTATGTGCGGAGGTCATTCCATCACGCGCCTGCGCCAATGACTGACTGGTAGCCCTTGAGTCCTTTGTCGAATGAATAGTCCCGCCGCACTTCCACACTGGCCCGCCGACGCATCTCCTGCGTCTCCCCCAGCCGGGCGAGCACATCTGCCACGCTGGCCGCGATCGCCCTGGGGTCAAAGAAGTCCACCAGCAGCCCGTTGTGTCCGTGCTTGACCACTTCGCGCACCGGTGCCGTGTCCGACCCGACGATGAGGCAGCCACTGGCCATGGCCTCCAGCATCGACCATGACAGAACGAACGGATATGTCAGGTACACATGCGCCATCGATACCTGCAGCAGCCGGCAATACTGCGCATAGGGAATCTGCCCGAGAAAGTGCACCCGCGCCGGGTCCACCTTGACCTCTTTGAGCATGCGCTCGCGCCAGTTGACAGCGTCTTTGGGTTTGGAGCCGTAGCTCACCCCGTCGCCGCCGACGATGACGATGTCGCATGGTCCGCTTTCCAGCGTGGCCGGCACGGCGCGCATGAAGGAATGGAAGCCCCGGTAGGGCTCCAGGTTGCGCGACACATAGGTGACCACCGGGTCGCCAGCGCGCAGCAGCTTGCCTTCAGGCAGGGCCGCCGAAGCGGGCAGCTTGAAGGTAGCCTGCGCGTCAGGCATCAGCACCTGGGTGTTGATGCCTTCATGAATAGTCTTGATCCTGGACTGGTATGCGGCGGGGAACAGGCTGCGCTGCCATTCAGTAGGCGCGATGCCTGCGTCGCACTGCTCCAGGTTCAGCAGGTGCAGGCCGTTGCGTGAGCGGATGCGCGCGCGGTCGTCCATGCTGTTGGGAAACTCCGGGTCAAAGCCGCAGTCCGCGCCCTCAGTGTGATAGTAGAACTCGCACAGGTGGATGAGGCGGCACTTGGGGAACACCTCCTTCACATACAGGGTCTCGCCCCAGCCCGGGTGGCCCACTACCACATCGGGCGTAAAACCTTTTTTCTGGAGTTGCAGCAACAGGCGCACCACGCCCTGTCCGTGAATGACGCCGTCCTCAAAGGTCTTGACGTAGTGGTGCGTCTCCTTGGCCGGGCCCCGGTGCCGCGCATACTTGACCAGGTTGATTCCGGGCATGCCAGGGCAAGTGTCCCGCCCGATGGCGACGACCCGGTGCTTCGGGTCTCTAGCAAAGTGCTGGGCGATGTGGCGGAACTGGCCGGGGAAATTCTGGTGGATGAAGAGCAGATTCATGTGCTGATCGTAAACATGTAGCTGAACTTCTCAGCCCGGAAAAATTGAAACCACCCCTAGTAAATTTACTAGTTCCTCCTCTAAATTGAGGATGCACAAACATTTAGTTTCATTTATGCTGCCGCGACTGACCTGTGTCAGAAATTAATTCCGGTTGGATTGGTAGCTAGCTAATGAATGCAAACGAGCCCGCAGGCCTGGACTCTGCGGACCAAAGAAACGAGGGTGAAGTGGAGGATGCGGCGCCAGCCGTGGCTCCGGCAATTGCAGGCCCATCCTCCACAACGGTACCAGCGGCACCACCCGGCAACAGCGCGCTCCTGGCCCTGTGCGCCATAGCCCGCTTCCACCAGATAGCAGCTGAACCTGCAACGCTCGCCCATCAGTTGGGCCTGCTCCCGAGCGATCCCGTCAGCACCGACGACCTGCTGCGCGCTGCCAAATCACTCGGCCTCAAAGCCAAGCTCAGCCGCAGCACGCCAGACCGCCTTCAATTGACGCCTTTGCCTGCCCTGGCCCTCATGCGCGGGCCCCAGATCGACCCAGGCGGCCCTGCGAACCCCGCAGGCGACACCTCCAGAGTTGTCATCCTCGCAAAAGTCGACGGCACCCGCGTCATGTTGCAAGACATGGCCGCCACACCCCCTCGCCCCACCATCGAGCCGCTGGAAGTCTTTGCCAGCCAATGGACGGGCGAACTCATCCTCATCACCAGCCGCGCTGCATTGGCAGGCGACCTCGCCAAATTCGACTTCTCCTGGTTCGTCCCCAGCCTGGTCAAGTACCGCAAGTTGCTGGGCGAGGTGCTGCTCATCTCGTTCTGCCTGCAGCTTTTTGCGCTGGTCAGTCCACTGTTCTTCCAGGTGACCATGGACAAAGTTTTGGTCCATCGAGGCATGACCACCCTGGACGTCCTCGTCATCGGCCTTGTCGTAGTCGTCATCTTCGAAAGCATCTTGAACGGCCTGCGATCCTACGTCTTCAGCCACACCACCAGCCGCATCGACGTGGAGTTGGGTTCCAAACTGTTCCGCCACGCGATGCACCTGCCCATGGCCTACTTCCAGGCCCGAAGGGTCGGCGACACTGTGGCAAGAGTCCGCGAGCTGGAGAACATCCGCGCCTTCCTCACCGGCAACGCACTGACGGTGGTGTTGGACGTCTTCTTCTCCATCGTCTTCATCGCCGTCATGCTGTTCTACAGCGTGCCACTGACCTTGATCGTGCTCGTTAGCCTCCCGCTGTACTTCACCCTGAGTCTTGCCGTCGTCCCCATCCTGCGCAAACGCCTGGACGTCAAGTTTGCCCGCGGTGCAGAGAACCAGTCCATGCTGGTGGAAACCGTCACTGGCATCCAGACCGTCAAGGCCAGTGCGCTGGAGCCCAGCTTCGGCAAACGCTGG